>JAFGGD010000058.1 GCA_016930695.1 Candidatus Eisenbacteria bacterium | reverse complement strand
CGTGATCGTCAAAGTCGAATCGCCGCTCCCGTCCGGAGCGAGCATCACGTGGTCGTTCGCCTCGACGGTGGAGAGGTCCGGATCGACGGTAGTGGACTGCACCTGCAGGATCACAGGCACGTATTGATCACCGCCGGCGCTGTTATGAACGATGATCGTGGCGTAGTACTCGCCGTCCGGCATCCCGGAGGTATCGAACCGCACCTCCACCACATCCTCGTCCCCTTCATCCACCGTTCCGTTCTCCGGCACGAGATCGAACCAGTACACGGGCTGGTAGATGGTGAAGGGCGCGTCGCTCGTGTCGGCCACCGTTTCGGTCAAGCCCGCTACGCGGACCAGGCAGTTCTGAGACTTGGGCGCCGGGACGAGCCACTCGAAGAGGCCGTCGTCCGTCGTGCCGGTGGTCACCGGGTTCCAGGCGCCGCCGCCGTTGACGGAATAGTGGATCTCCACGTCGCCGATGTCGCCGGAAGAGGTCCAGGTGATGTCGTGGCTCTCGCCGATCCCCCAGATCTCGCCCCCGATGGGCGCCGTGAGCACGATGCTCGGTCCGGTGGAGGCGAGGACGATCGTCCCCTCCAGGTGGTGCGGCTCGCTGCCGTAGATGTCACCATCCATGGTCCAAGGTATCTGCATGTCGCCGGCGAGGGCGCCGACGGTCACGTTCACCGTCGCGGTTCCGGTTTCACCGGGGTAAATCTCGCCCCAGGTTCCGTCGCCGGCCCAGTTGATCGTCGCCCCGTTGCCGGTCGCGTTGTCGGTGTACATCGCCCGGCTCGTTCCCGGCACGACGAAGTCGGTGGACGAGTTCACCGTCACACCCGACGGGAAGTCGAGGGACGCGTACTTGATCCACTCGCTGTCCCCGCTCACGCAGGTGATGGAGAACACGATGTCGAACGTGGCGCCCGACGTGTACTCCGTCGGATTGCTCGTAAAGGTGGAGCCGCTGATGTTCCGGAAAACGGGAATCTCGTCCATCTTTTCCAACGAGTAGGTCAGCACCGAACCCGGATCGCCGTTGTTGGCGATCGTGAGGTACTCGGTGTGGGTCTCGTCCGGACCCATGACCACGAAAAAGTCTTCGGGCGTCACGTCGCAGGTCGGATAGAGCGCCGGTCCGACGTGCACCGACCCGAAGTAGGGAGTCCGGTTGAAATAGGTCACCGTCAGGTCGATGTCCTGATTGTCCGGGAGCGTCCCTTCCACGTCGATGACCGCCTGTCCGGAGGCATTGGTGAAGGCGGAGCCGTGGTAGGTCCCGTTGTGGTAAAGGCCGCAGAGCGCGCCCTCCACGCCGGTGACGTTCACCGTGAAGGTCGTCGCGATCTGGTCGATGGTCGAAGCGTGGCTCGCGCTCAGACTCGCCGGCGTGTCCGTGCGGACCCGCAGAGAGGGATCGCCGAAGACGTGCCAACAGTCGAACTCGATCGGACCGTTCGCGTATTCGTCCATCATCTGGCAGGAACCGAGGAAGCAGAGGGCGCCGAAGGTGCGCTTCGACTCGGCCACGAGAAGATCCGTCGTCTCGTCCTGGGCCGCCATGGGCGGGTTCCAGTCCTGGCTCTTCGAGCTTGCGTATATGCCGATGGCGCCGGTCGGGTTCGACCCATTGGTCGCCCGCATCCACGCCTCGGCGAAACAGGTGGTGCTCGTGTAGGAACCGTTCAGGCAGGCCACGCTCACGATGAAGGGGAGCATGTCGTCGTTCACGAGGGCGTTGATGTGGGTGTTGGAGAATCCGGTGGATCCCCAACTCGTCGACGACCCGTGCCCGCAGTAGTTGATGACGCTCCGGCCGTTGTTCAGGGCCGCCGACACCTGGCTCGCGGTCCCGGTGGGATCGTAGATCCGGTCCACTTCGGTGTAGGTGAAGGCGAGAAGGTCGGCGCGGATGTTGTCGATGTGTTCGTCGTCGTACTCGCCGTCGTCGCCCGTACCCTGGTTGGAGGCGACCCCCAGTCCCTTGTGGTACCAGTCGCCGCCCGCCTCCGGGTCACGCTCGTAGGCGATGGTCCTCTCGACCTGGGTCTCCACCTGCGCGGTCGTCTCGGCGGAGAAACGCCCGACGAAGATGTCCGGGTAGTGGTCGGATCCGGCGAGGAGGGAATAGCTCGGGTCGGAGGCGTAGCCGGACGAGGTCGGATAGGCCACCTGCGCCGCGTCGCCCACGAGGAGGACGAAGGCCAGGTCGCCGGTGTCGAAGGCGTTCTGGATGTAGCTCTTGATGCTCGTGGAGTTGTTCCCGATGGTGGCGACGTCGACCAGGGTGGTCTTCATTCCCATCCGGTTCTTCCAGTCCACCAACGGCTGAACGCTGCTCACGAAAGAGCTATAGGCGATGACGATCATCTCGCCCACTTCATCCACCGCGGGATAGCGGTTCTTCGTCGCCTCGGCGCCGAAGTTCAGGAAGTGGTCGTCGTAGATCTTTCGGAAATCGGACTGCATGGCGTCCCGGTGATGCCGGGTGAGCACGTTCACCACGCCGGGCCCGACGTTCTCCAGCTCGACGGTCATCCGGGTGTAGACGCGGAGCATGCCGGTCTCCGGATTGTAACGGAAGGGATTGGCCACCACGGTGAGACCGCGGAAGTCGCGCAGGATGTAGGGCTCGCGCGCCGCGGTGCCTTCCGCCGGGAACCACGTGTTGCCGGCGTAGAAATCGTCAAAGGTGTACGGCACGTCCGCCGGATTCACCGAACGGGAAAGGCTCCCCTTCGACGGCGCCACGGGGATCCGCAGATCCTCGTACACGGCATCGGTCACACGAACCTCCATGCGGGCGTCGTCGGGAATAATGACGCTCCGGCAGATGTTCGGCAGGTCCGGCAACCCCTTCTCGAGCATGTTGCTCTCTTCTCCGAGAAGGATCCGGTAGTAGGTTTGCCCGTCGATCTCCACGGGAACCTGCTCGAAACCGCCCACCTCGAACTCCAGAACGATCCTCCGATCGCCGGATTCGAGAAGCCGGACCGTAAGATCTTCTCCCGCGCTTCCCACGGCGACGTGAGAGGCGAGACAAGGGACAAACGCCAGCAGCAGCGCCGCCGTCAACAGAACCAGTCGTCTCATATTAGGGCCTCCTCCCCCTCCTGTTTTTAAGAGGGCGAATCCGGAAGGTCACGATGGGGAGCTTACTATCCAGGGAGCTTCGTGATTATAGCACGATCCCTAACTAATTGTCAAAACACTAGATAGACAAGAATCGGCTTCTTTGTCCCATCGGGGGAGGGGCGGAGGATTGGTTGCATATCTCACTGTTTTTCAATGCCTTGCACGATCCGGCCGGTGGGCGTTCTGTGGATGATCGCCTTCCGGAAGTGAAAAGAATGGAAGGGGCGTCCGGCGCCGAGGAGAAAAAGAAAGGGGGGAACGCGCGGTGCGTCCCCCCGTTCGGTCGTTTGCTTTGCGTCGCGATTACTCCAGTTTGGTGATCGCGTAAGTCAGGTTCCCCTCGTCGAGGCGGAACTCGTAGGTGCCTGAAGATGTAAAATTGATGTATCCAATGGCGGTCCCTTGACCGGATCCCAAGCACACATCTCCGGACATCGAAGTGCCGGGATCACACTCCGTTTCACCATCGCAACACCCATAACTGGGCGGATTGTCGTAGCTGCCATTCGTTACAAACTTGAAGAGATGGCATCCCTCGTCGATCTCTATGTTAACCACCCACGTACACGGCTCGATCTCCGTCATATCAGGCCCTTGAGGGGGAGTACCCCATCCCGTGAAATCACCCACAACCTGAATTCGATAGAACTCGGACTGGCAGGTGATCTCGGTGACCGTGATCGTGCCGAGGTCGAGCGTTCCCCCCGCCGTGACGACAAGGCCGGCCAGCGTGGTGTCCCGCATGTTCGAGCCGTCGATGGCGACCGCGTAGGTCCCCGCGTCGAGGCCCCGCAGCGTGAAGACACCGGTGCTCGGATTCACCGATACGGAGGCGAATGCCGTCGCGCCTCCATCCTTGGTCGCCGAAACGGTGATCGCCGGGAAAGGCGGCTCGAGGCCGCTATCGTAGGCGATGGTCCCGCCGATGGTCGCGGTGAACTCCTCCAGGATCTTCGCGCGGTAGACGAGAGAGTCCTCGTCGAGCGTGAACTGATAGCGTCCCGGCGTGTCCGCGTCGGTCAGCACCAGGTTCGGCGGGCTCCCCTCTCCGAGGAGACAGACCGGTCCGCCGAGGGAGTCGTACTCCTCGCCGTCGCAAAGGACATAGTCCGGCGGCGTGGTGTAGTTGCCGTCGGTGACGAACTTGAACTCCGGCTCGGGGAGCACCGAAGGAGGCACGTCGATGGTGTCCCTCCAGAGACAACTCTCGACCTGGTCCATCCCCGCGTCGGATGTGAAGAGCGCCTCGCTCCAGCCGTTGAACTCGCCGAGAACGTGGATGGTGGTCGCCACGCTCACGCAGCCGGGCGCGAGGGTCACCAAACCGACGGCGGTCGTCTCGCCGACGGCGATGGAGACATCGACCATCGTCGTGTCCCTGTATTTCCGGGCCGTGAACTCCAGATCCACCAGGCCGGCGGGGAGCCCGTCCAGCACATAGAGGCCCGTCGCGGGATCGGCGACGGTCGTGGCGATCCGCATGTCGTCGGAGGCGCGCACGCCCGTGATAATCACCGACGGCGGATTCGACGGGTCGTCCTGGAACTCCACCGTGCCCGAGGCCGCGCCGCCCCGAACGAGAACGATCCGGCCGAGGTCCGTGTCCCGCTCGGCGGAGAAATCGACAGCCTCCACGACGGTGTCCACGTAGCCGGGCGCATGGAAACGGAGGTCGTACGTGTCGTCGTTCAGACCGCCGACGGTGAAGACGCTGTCCGCTGAGGCGATCGTGACCGTGTCCACCGCGCCGCCGTCGCTGTAGTCCACGAAAACCGTCACCGCCGGCCGAGTCGCCGGCGCGTCGTCGAAGGCGACCACGCCGAAGATCTCTCCGCTGGGGACCACCTCCACTACGCCGAGATCGGTCCCCTTGTCGCCGGAAACCCGCACTCCCCGGATGTAGCGAACGGGGAAATTCACCTCGTCGCCGATCACCCAGATGATCACGGTGTAAACCGAGGCTTCGAGGTTTTCGATGGTGAAGCGGGTGCTGTCCGCCGCGAGGGAATCCCAGAGGGGCTCGTCTTGGTCGGCGATCCAGAAATAGGCCGGATCGGTGGAGCTGTTCAGCATGAACCAGTAGTCGCCGGCCGCCGGGATCGAGACGATCAGGTTGTCGCCGTTCTCGTCGGTGGTCGGGCCGCGACGGGCGGTTTCGTCGACCGTCCCCCCACCGGCGGCGTAGCTGCTGGGCCAGCTCTTGTCGGTGACGAACTTCCACTCGAACTGGTCGTCCGCCGCCGCGAGCGTGATCCTCTCCCTCCAGAGGCAGGGGAACAGCTCGGTCATGCCGGGCGCGGTTTCCCAGGCGCCCTCGTCCCAGTTGTTGTATTCGCCGGTGACGTGAATCGAGGAGTAGCCGCCGGAACAGCTCGGATCATAGTAAGGAATGGCGATCACGATCGTGGACGGATAGGGACCCGGGCGCCCGTAGTCGAGCACGCCCGAAATCACCCCTTCCGCCAGCGTGATTCCCGCCTGCGGATCGAGAAGCGGCGAGTTCTCGTTGTCGCCGCATCGCACGGCGATGAGCACCATCAAGCATGATGCGGCCGCCAGGAGGGCCGCCGCGGTTCCGCGTCGTTTCATCGTTCGACCTCCTCAACCTGGATTATGCACAAACTTTCTGCTGCGGAACGGGCTCGCGGCTTCCGGGGCCGACTTTCCGGCGCCTCTCGGCTCGCGACCCGTTCCTCGTGCCGAAACCTCGCGCATAACCCGGGTTAGCGATCCACGATCAGGAGGGAGTTATTGCCCCCGTATCCGTCGTCAACCCTTTGCGGGTTGTTGGGATCTTCTTTCCAGGTTTTTTCATCGATCACGAACTTGTATTGGTATCTTCCCGACTCGAGATCGACCACGATCGTCCAGATGCCGTCCCCGTCCGGGTCCTCCATGAGCCCGATCAGGTAGCTGCCGGTCTCCGCCCGTCCCCGGAGCCAGTCGTTGTCCGGCCAGCTGCCGGCGAGCTGTACCCGCTGGGCCGAGGGCGCCTCGAACTGAAAGAGAATCCCTCCGTCCACGGGGTAGGGAGGGGGTAACCGCCGTTTGATGAAGTTCAACTCAAAACAACCGCCCAGCAGCAGGGCCGCCGCCAGGGCCGTCCCGATCGCCGCCGCCGTTCTTCTTCCGCACCGCATCACGCCGACCCTCCTAGAACCGCACGATCCCTTCGATCTGGATCCTGCGCTCGTTCTCGAGCGCCTGCTCCGCCTCGGGGATGTACTCGCCGAGGCCGAGGAAATTCCGCCTCGCCGTGTCGCCGTTGGCGCCGCGCCCGAAGAGGAACATATCCCGGCCGATTTCGTCGAACTCGTTGGTCATCTCGTCCACCACCCATGGATCGACGCCGAAGGAGAGCGAGAGCTCGATCCCCTCGGCCACCTCGTAGGCGATCTCGGCGAAGGTGCACCAGTAGGAGCTGAAGACATCGAGCACGGGGTCGTTGTACTTGGCGAGACGCGTGTCCGACAGGAGCCGGATGCTCCTCCATGGGCGCGCTTCGAACCGGAACAGGCTCTCCACGAATTTGGGAGCCTTGTCCAAATCCACTCCGGCGATGGTACCACGGTAGAGAAAGTCGAGTTTCTTGTCCGCCCACAGCGTGGTCCGGATGGTCGGCTCGGCGATGAAGGCGTTCCGGCCGCCGAGAAGCACCAGTCGTTCCACCGAGACCTCGTGCTCACCCTGCTCGAGCCAGAAGTTGCGGTAGTCGAGCCAGAACTGGTTCGCCCAAGGAGTACGCTCATCGTAATCGAAGGCGAAACGCTCGATACCGAGACCGATCTTTACGGGACGGCCGAAGCGCTCGCACTCCCGGTCCAACCGGAAGCGGAGAATGTCGACCTTGTTCTCGAGCGTGTCCCATATCGAGGTGGCGAAATAGGTCTGGTCGTGGGTCTCGCGCTCCCAGGCGAGATCGACGGCCACGCCGATCTCCTTGAAGTCGTACCCGCCGCCCAGGTGCCACCGGGTGGAACGATCGATTTCGTAGCTCCCGTCCTCGATCCTCCGGTTCTCGCCGAGCTGGACGACCTCCGCCGTGTATAGGGTGTCCGCGAAGACCTCGCTCGCGTCGGCGCTCGTCCGGATCACCACGTCCGCCTCGCGCCCGTCCAACGCGTCGATCCGGGCGCGGCCGTGGAGCACCTCGGCGCGAACGTTCCAGGGGGAATCACCGCCGCCCCAAACCACGTCTCCGCCGCCGGCCCACCAGGTCTCCCAGGTTTCGGCGAATTTTTTCTGCACGCCCGTCGTCTCGCCGACGGCGCTCTCGATCAAGGAAAGCGTTCCGGGGTTGTACCCGCGATCGTACCGGCCCGAAGCCCCGAACCGCAGGTTCCGGAAGGGGTAGGCGACGCGGCCGGCGAGCACGTCCTTGTCGTTGTCGTCGTCGGAGGCATCGTAAACCGCCGTCCGGGTACCGCCGAACCGGTAGGCTCCGGCGGTGCTGTCGAAGACGGTCTCCTCCGCCGCCGCGCCGAGCGAGTCGAGCGTCGGGATCGTCGTCCCTCCGTTATCGAAGTCGTCCGAATAGAGGAACGTGAACTCCAAACCGCCCCACTCGGTCTCGGCGATCGCCCCTTGCTGGTTGTAACCGAAGTCGTGGTCGTAGATGCCGATCCCGCCGACCAGGGTGAGCGGATCGTCGAAACGCCCCACCGAGACGCCGTCGAAGAGCTTCAGGTCGAGACGCCGGCCGTGGTAGTGGAGCGATCCGCGGTCGAAACGCATCTTGGTCTTCCAGAAATCGGTGACCGTCTCTTCGTTTTCGTTGTTGATGTTGGTGAGCATGTACAGGTCGAGATAGTCGTTGGCGCGAACCTTCCAGTCCAGATCGAAGTCCATGGTGGGGCGACGCAGCTCGAAGCGGTCCCCCTTCTCTTCGTTCTGCCGGGAGATGAAGCGGCTGATCATCCGGCCGCCGAGAAAGATCTTCGCCGAGTAGGCGGTGTTGGATGTGGGGGTCATGGTCTCCATGCCGCCGCCGGCTCCGACCACCACCACCGAGTTGCCGTATTCGCCGGCGGTGACCGGGTTGTCCGGATCCGGCACCCACTGGCCGTCCACGACGAACTTGTATTCGTGTTTCCCCTCGGGGAGATCGACCGTAACGGACCAGACCCCTCCCTCCCCGCGGGTCATCGGGTTCGCCATGGTGTTCCAGTCGTTGAATGCCCCGGCGAGACTCACCTGGCCGGCGTAGGCGTCGGTATAGGAGAAGAGGATCCCGCCCTCGACCGTTTGGACACCCGCCCGGGCGGGCGAGAACGCCGCCAGGAGCATGAACAGGGAGAACGTCGAACGAGCCAGTAGGGTACGCATGGGATCCACTCCCTCTAGAAATTCCCTTTCAGGATCAAACGAACCATGTCTTTGTTGTCCGCCCCACCCGAGAGATCGCCGTCGTTGACCGGGATCGCGTCGTCGCCGATCCAGAACGGACCGTAGGAGAGGAACAGCTCCATGTTTTGTTGGGGACGGTACTGCAGCTCCGTGAACAGGCCCTTCCGAAGCCGGGCCGGATCGTTCCCGAAAGCGTAACGGTTGTAAACCTTCAGATGAGGCGTGATGTTGACCGCCGCCTCCACCGAGACCAGCTCTTTTTTGAAGTCGGTCTCCAGGTCTTTCAGTTTTCCCTGCACCCGCATCCAAGCGAGACGGCTCTCGACCTGCACTTCGGCGAAGAGATCGTAGTTCTTGGTCACATCGGTCTGCAGAGGATTTCCGAAATCGACCGTCTTGTTCCGGGCGTACCAGATCTTGCTGGTGAATCCGTTGACGTATTCCGTGTATATCTCGGCGAAGAACTCGGTCTTCCGCTTCGTCTCCAAGAAGCTCTTCTCCCATTGCCCGTAGTTGACGGAAAAAGTAATCGCGCGCTTGGGCAACAGATACCAGGAGTTGAGATAATAACCGACCAGGTCGTTCGTCCCGTCGCCGAGGTAGTCCGCGAAATCGGGACCGTAGTAGTAATAACTCGGGACGATGTTGTAAAAGCCGTATCGGGGAGTGCCGACGCGGAGAGCGCGCAGCTCCGCCTTGAGAGCCGCGTCCCGCGGAAGGCCTCGCGCGAACTGATTCCAGCCGACGTCGGAGAGGTGAAAGCCGTCCTGATCCGGCGCGCCTTCCAGGTTTTCGCGCCGGCTGTCCGCGTATTCGAGGTAGAGATCGGTGTCGCGGAGGGTGCCGCGCAGGTCGATCGCATACACCTCGTTGAATCCGCGCTCCGTCCCGTCCCCCTCCACCTTGCGGTTGTAGGTCATGCCGGTGCGGAGCGCGCCGCCCAGAAAGCTCCTCCGCAGACGGAAGATGTGGGCGTCGTCGGAAGAGGAAGGCTCGGTCGTTCCGCCCCCCACCTTCGAGTTGTTCGAGAAATCGCTCATGATGTACGTGGCGTCGAACCCCTTCCATCGACGGAGGTCGAATCGGAAGCCCTGGGCGTTGTCGCCGTCCTTCACGTTATTGGGGTCCACCACGCGGATCAGGTGGTTCTCCACCCAGAAGCGGTCTTGCCGGTGGAAGAGGTACGCGTCCAATTCGGTGTCGCCGAATTGTTTTAGGAAACGCATGTGGCTCTCCCGGTACACGAACTGCGCGTCCTCTTCCATGTTGTCGTAGGGGTTCCAGTCCGCCTCGACCTTGACGAAAGCCTCCACCCCCGGCCGCGGCACCGAAAAGATGCGGAACTGGCTCGCCGCCCAGGTGTCGCCGTTGTTGGACTCGAAATCCCAGGCGAAGGGGCGGTCCTGCTTGCGGATGTCGAGCTGGAGTTGGTACTCCCCCTCGATTCTCGTGGTGCCCGCCAGGACCGGTGGGACGAGAAGAAGCGCCGCCAGAAGTGCCGCGATCGTCCGCTTCATCGGCTCTCCCTCCCGAAGGGTATGGTGATCGACGCCATATAGGAGACGCCGAGCATCTTGTGGGTGGCGAAGCCGGCGTCGAAGGTCCACCGCGCGGTCAGAATGCCGAAGCCCCCCCAGTATTCATAGTCGAAGAGCCCGCTCCGGAGGGCGAAGACGTCATAGAAGGTCACCTCGCCGCCGATGGTGGGGGCGAGCTGGTCTCGATGGTCCTTGGCGAGGCCCGCGCTGATCGTCGATTCCTCGCGCCAACGGTAGGCGACCGATCCTTCCCAGTGCGTGGCGATCAGCGTGCCGCCGTTCCCGGGGACGAAATCGAAATGCGGCTCGCCGATGTCACGGATGATCAGTCCGGCCCTCCACTTCGGTGCGGGGCGGTAGAGCGCGCCGATGTCCGCCGCGAAATGCGTCTCCGAGCCGTAATCGATCGAACCGCCGTTCTCGACGTCCCGGAAGGAATCGTAGGAGATGCGGAGGATCTTGGCCGTGCCTCCCAGATCGATCGTGCCGATCGGACCGAGGCGGACCGTCCTCGCTAGGGCGAAGGAGAAGATATCCTCGCCGGTCACGTCCGCGAGGCCGGTGTGGTGCCAGGCGAGCCCCGCCGTTCCCCAAGATGTCGGATAGGCTAGGGCGGCGTAGTTCGCCGAGAGGTCCTCCACCACGAAGGGACGGTAGTGCATGAGGAGCACGCCGGGCCGTTTTTGACCCGCCAGCCCCGCCGGGTTCCAATAGACCGCCGAGGGATCGTCCGCGATGGCGTGGAACGCCTTCCC
This sequence comes from Candidatus Eisenbacteria bacterium, assembly GCA_016930695.1. Classification (NCBI taxonomy): domain Bacteria; phylum Candidatus Eiseniibacteriota; species Candidatus Eiseniibacteriota bacterium. The sequence goes on along the minus strand of JAFGGD010000058.1, from coordinate 77,110 downwards.
CATCCCGAGAGCCCGCCCCCCCACCTCGACCCGCTCGAAGTAGGCGGCCGCCGGAGAGGCGAGAAACAGAGCGACGAGGCCCGTGATCAAAACCGTCCGTCTCATCGGATCACCGAAAAAGCCTTCGTGGTCCGGAACACACCCGGTTCGACCACGAAGCGAAGGATGTAAATGCCGCCCGGCACGAGATCGCCGTCCACGTCCCGGCAGTCCCACCGGTCCAGCTCGGGATTCTCAGGTGCGATCACCGAACGCTCGTCCTCACGGGCAAGAGTACGGATCATACGGCCCCGCATATCGTAAATCTCGGCGGTCACCGTGATCCCGCGAAGCGCGTCGAATGGATCGTTCGGATTCGGCTCCGGGTCGAGGGCGAAGGTGAAATGGAGTACCTCTCCCTCTTCCGGGTTGATCACCGGGCGGTTGAGGTACAGCTCCCGGAAAGTGAAGCTCCGAGACGGGAAGGGGGGCGTGAAGAGGAACCATCGCCGCTCGACGATCCCGACGCCCATGTCCGGCGACCCGTCGGAGGGAAAGGTTTTCCTCACCGCGTCGACGACGGTCCCCGATTCGCCGACGATCAGAGTGTCCGCCGGGTCGAGGATCCTCCGTCCCGAAGCGGTTTCATAATAGGTCGTGTCGAGGGGGATGAAGACGTAGTTGTCGATCACCGCCTGAATGGAGGAGTCGATTTCATGCCCGCTCAGGTTGTCCGGCGCCGAATCGGGACCGCCCGTGCCGTCGCCGCCGGCGGTGAGCACAGCCACCATTCGGATCGAACGGGAATGATCCAGCCCGACGGGGAGGACGGGCACCGAGTCACGCGCCTCTTCGACGTAGCGCCTCTCCAGCGTCTCCCCGTAGAAGACGTCCCACGGGATCCGCGCTTCCATGGAGCGCCCCGTGTTCCCCTGTTGGAAGGTCGCCACCGTTTCGAAGCTCTCGTCGGGAACCTGCTCCACCTGGTTCTCCGTCAGGTAGCGCCAGATCTGCGGCGTCGCGTTCCCGTCCCAGGTGGCCCAGAAAAGATCCGGGTAAAAATCGGCGGCGAAGACGAAGTTTCGGCGCCAGGAGTTCAGCTCCGTCATCTTGTCCAACCCGCCGGGCAGGTAGTCGAAGAGGAGGATGATGTTGTTGTCCCAGGAGATCCCGTCCACGGCGACGTAGAGGTTTTCCGCGTCCCAGGTGATCTTGATCTGGTTGATGTCGTTGTTGAATCCCCACTTCGAGTCGTTGTCCCTCTCCTGTCGCACCTGATCGGGGAGGCCGTCTCCGGTCACGTCGAGAACGGTGTCCACGAAAACCGCCTCGTCGGTCTCGAAATCGGAGGAGTAGCCGTCGATCACGATCCGGCCGGAGAGGTCGTAACCGGTCACGGCGAGGGCGATGGAAGGGAAAAGAAGCAAGGCCAGGGCAAATGGAACGTGTTTCCGCATGGCTACGGACGGCCGGGGATCGGCTGTCGCTCCTTTCGGGACAGCAGGGTAGCAATCCGGAGAATAGCCGTCAAGCCCGTTGCGTTGCGTTGCGTTGCGTTCCGTCCTTTCCCGGACCCCACCCGATCCCGTATGATTCCCCCGTCTTTCGAAATCGACCCGGCCCCCGGCCAAGGAGAGAATCATGAGACCCCTTTCTCTAACGATCGCCCTCGTTCTGCTGCTCGCCGCCGGCGCGGCGGCGCAGGTGGATGTCCCCTTCGCGTTCGATCCATCGGAGGCGAACCCCCGAAGCGTTTCGGTGGCCGGCGAATGGAACGACTGGAACCCCGGTGCCGATATTCTGTCCGATCCGGATGGAGACGGTGTTTACGAGACGACCCTCTCGTTGGCGCCGGGCCGCTACGAGTACAAATTCGTAGTCGACGGCCAGTGGTACCCGGATCCGAACGCCGCCGAGTCGACGCCGGATCCCTACGGCGGCAACAACTCCGTGCTGACCGTCGGCGGCGAGAAGATCGCCGGCGTTTCCTACCGGATCGGGCCGCCCCGCCCGGCGGAGGGATCGGAGATCCGCGAGGTCCCCTTCCGCTTCCGCCCCGACCGGACGCCGAGCCAGGTCTTTCTGGCGGGCACCTTCAATGAGTGGAACTCGAGCGCCGACCGGATGGAAGGGCCCGACGACGACGGCGCTTTCCATCTGAAGCTCGCCCTCGCCCCGGGGGAATACCAGTACAAATTCGTCGCCGACGGCTCCTGGCACCACGACCCCGACAACGACCGGACCACCGATGACGGCTACGGCGGATTCAACTCGCTCATCGCCGTGGACGATCGCTTCCCCACACTCTCCATGGAGAAGGGGGACGGCGAGATCCGCGGCGAGGGGCTCGCCCTGGACATGGAGAATCTCCGCGTCGTCCGGATGGAGCCGGACCTTCTCACCGTGACCGCCCGCGCCTACCAGGGGGACGTGGAGGGAGCGGAACTCCTCTTCCGCAGCCGGGGCGAGGAGGAGGTCCTCCCGATGCGCGAAGTGGGCGGAGACGGCCGCTACGTTTATTTCCGCGCCGAACTGCACGCACCGCCCGAGACGGAGGGGCGCCTGGGCGTCCTCCTTCGGGACGGCGACAGGCGGGCTTTCCTGACCCGGGGCGGCCTCGCCGACAGCGCGGAGGACGCCTCGCTCCTGGAGGTCAACGCCGTCTCCACCCCCCTCTTCCACGTGCCGGACTGGGTGGTGGACGGAGTCTTCTACCAGATCTTCCCCGACCGCTTCCGCAACGGGAACAAGAAGAACGACCCGGACTTCTCCGAGCCCTATTACCGGGGGAAGACGAGCCTCGGCGATAACGGCAAATCGAACGACGAGTACTACCACCTGGTGAAGGATTGGAACGACTACGCCGGACTTCGGACCAGCCCCTACCGGACCGACGGCAAGCCGGACTGGTTCTCCTTCTATGGAGGCGACCTCGAGGGCGTGACGGAGAAGCTCGACTATCTGAAAGACCTGGGCGTCACGATTCTCTACTTCAACCCGCTCCACAAGGCGAAGTCGAATCACAAGTACGACGCCTGCGACTACCGCGCCGTCGATCCCCACTTCGGCGGCGACGACGCCTTCCGCAGGATGACGGAGAAGGCGCACGAGATGGGGATCCGGGTGGTCGTGGACGGTGTCTTCAACCACACCGGCAACTGCCACTACGCATTCGTCGACTGCGTCGAGAAAGGGGATCAGTCCTCCTATTGGAACTGGTACGAGTGGAAGAAGTGGCCCCTCCCGGAGCGTTTCGACGAGACGCACAAACCGATCGACTACTACGATTGTTGGTGGGGCTTCGGCGACCTGCCCAATCTCAATTTCGACCTCTCCCGGCCGAATCCGTCGGAACAGTCGGCCCGCCGGATCGGCGAGGCGCGTCCCAACCAGCCGGTGGTGGACGAGGTGCTCGCCGCCGTCCGCTTCTGGATGGGCGACATGGGCGCCGACGGCTTCCGCCTCGATGTGCCGAACGAGTGTCCCGCCTGGCTCTGGAAGCTCTTCCGTGAGGAGGCGCGGCGGGTCAATCCGGACGGTTATGTGGTCGCCGAGCTTTGGGGAGACGCCGCGGCGGACCTCTCGCCGCTCCAATTCGACGCCACCATGAACTACAAATATTACCGGGAGCCCGCCCTCGGTTTCTTCGCTCGCGGGAGCCTGGACGCCTCCGTTTTCGACCTGCAGCTCGCAGGCGGTCGCTACGCCTACCCGCTTCCGTCCGTGCTCGGCGCGATGAACCTGCTCGGCTCCCACGACACGGAACGATTCCTCACCCTCGCCGCCGGGGACCAACGCCGCCTCCTCCTCGCCTACCTCTTCGGCGCCACCTACGTCGGCGTCCCCCACGTCTACTACGGCGACGAAATCGGCATGGAGGGAGGGAAGGACCCGGACTGCCGGCGCCCCTTCCACTGGGACGAGCTGGAAGTGCCGGCCCGCAAGGCGGTGCACGAAGAGATCCGCAAGTATTTCGCCTTGCGGCACGATCACGACGCGCTACGGCGGGGCGAGTTCCGCACCCTCCACGCCGAGGGAAGTCTTTTCGCCTACTCCCGCTGGATGGACGAGGATCGTTTGGCGGTTCTGCTGAACGCCGGGCACGCCCCGGCGGAGATCGTCCTCGAGCGCGCCGCCCTCCCCTTCCCGGCCGGAGAAGCGACGGATCTCCTCTCCGGGCAGTCCTTCCGCTTCGACGGCGATCTGCTCACGATCCGGCTCGAACCGTTCGCCGGCGCGGTCCTGCATTTCCCCGCCGCGCCAGGGAGTGATTGATTCGGACATCCGTAATTGCTATAATTGAGCAGTAGTTATGGAGAGCGCTCCCTCCGGGGGCGCTCTCCGCGCACACGCCAACCATCCTGAAGCACGAAAAACGAGGAGAATCACGATGCGCAGGTGGAATACCCGGTTGTTCGCTTTATTCGCTCTTTTCTCCCTCCCCGGAGCGCTCTTCGCCTGGACGCCGCCGGCCGTTCCGGCGCCCGGCTTGGACGCCGCCGACGGTCCCTCCGCCTGGAGCGCCGAACACGCCAAAATCCTCGACCCGGTCTACGACGCGCCGCGGGACGCCGCCCCGGGCGACCTGATGGCTTTCTACTACGACCAGAACGAGGACCGGCTCGTGTTTCGCGTGCAGCTGATGGACGCCGGTTCTTTCGATGAACGGGTGAATCGTGTCCGGGGCGCCGGCGTGAACGTCTACGTCGCCCTGGACTACATGGACGGCGGGACCACCGTTCTTCCCGACGGAATCCGAGGTGAAGCCCCCATCGCTTGGGACCGGGTTCTTCGGATCGGCTGGGACGCGGAGGGACGGGCGACGGGGACGCTCCTGGACGACCGGTTCGACCTCTCCGAGACGGAACGGGTGAAGGAGGTCCGCGTCTCGGTGCGCGATCACATGATCACCGGATCGATCTGGCTCCCCGGCGGGTTCGCCGAAGCGACGGCCCGAGCCGCCGGAAAGAGCGGCGCGCCGGTCGAGGACGTGCTCCGCGACGCGGCCCGGACCGACGCCACGCCTGTGGAGTTCTACGTCTTCACCGCCCGCGAGGGGGAGCGGCTCGACGACATCGCCGCCTCCAATCAGTCCCGCGCCGGCGACCACAACGTCGCCTTCGTGGTTCACGGCAACCAGGGTCTCACCTGGACCAGCGTTTACTACGGCGAGCGCGGCGACACCCTCACCAACCCGGGCGATCCGGACAACCCGGAGGACGGATTCGACGAACTGCTCGACGCCCATCGCTATTACGACATCCCGCTCAACATGCACATGGCGGGGCAGCTCCAGACCGCGGCGGAGTGGCACAACCCCGAGTTCAACGACTCCATCTCCGCGGCCGTCGCCGAGGGTTGGGGGGACATCGTCACCAGCGCCTACGCCCAGCACATCATGCCCTTCGTGTTGGACAACATGAACGACTGGTCGGTGAACATCGAAAAGGTGATGAGCGACTGGCGCTACGGCGACACGTCGGTGGTCGCCTGGGTGCCCGAGCGGGTCTGGCTGGAAAGCCCGGACAACGACGGGAACGGCATCACCGCGGACGGCGGCGTGGTGGACGCGACGCTTCTCGACAACTGGGGAAGCCACGGCGTGGACGCCGTCCTCCTGGACGACTACATCCACCTCGACTACTACAACGACGTCTTCAACGATCGGCACGTGTACGTCCACGGCGGCGGCCTGAAGCTGATCCCCATGGACGGCGACTTCGTCGGCGCCATGGACAACGACTGGGGGAGCGCCTGGAACATGATCGTCAATCTCTCCTCCGACGAGATCCTGGTCTACGGCAACGACTGGGAGATCCCCGCGGAGGTGAGCCAGGGCGCGTCGAACGCCTGGGCGCTGAACAACTGGATCCACGTCATCCAGAACTGCTCCAACAACAGCGCCACCGTGGCCGTCTGGAAGATCAGCGACGTGATCCACCACGGCGCGTTCCTCTCGGGCGTCTCCAACCCGACCATCCAGAACGGCACCTACGGGCTCCTCGGCGGCAAGTACGGCTACGGCGGCGGGAACAACTCCTGGTACGTCGACTGGGCGTCCTACGACGACACGGAACACATCTGGGATTTCCACTCCCCCACCTGGGATTACGGCACGATCTGGAACAACGCCTACAACACCATCATGGGTTCGCCGAGCAACGACCTCTCCGAAACGGCGTGGTACGTGATGATGACCAACCTGCACGAGACGGGCTGGCACGACGACGGCGAGATCAGCGGTTGGATCTACCGCTACTCGAACCACATCAAGAACGCCAACGTCTACGCCGAGGCGTCGAGCTGGGCGAACGGCGACTACGCCGCCTCCACCGGCGCCTATCTCGCCGACGTGGACCAGGACGGCGTGGACGAGGGCGTGATCTTCAACGACAAACTGATGGCGGTGGTGGAGCCGATCGGCGGCCGGATCGTCTATCTCTTCGCCCGTGAGACGGGCGACGAGTACGTGGTGATCGGCAACTGCAACGCCTACTGGATCGACACGGAAGGGGACTATAACGACCCCAACCACGTGGGCGGCCTTTCGGACGTCTCCGTCGCCGGCCTGGACCGGGAGCACGACGGCTACACGATCTCGGTGGTGAGCGGTTCGGGAACGACGGTGAGCCTCGACGTGGTCCACCCGAACGTGACCAAGAGGCTGAACCTCACTTTAGGAAACAAATTTCTCGACGTGGTCTACGACGCCTTCGGCCAGGACGTGTACGTGAAGAGCGGCTTTTCGCCGGACCTTCTCGACCTGATCTGGAACGCCGAGCATGACCGGGTCTGGGCGGCCACCCCGGTGGCGGGCGCCTACTTCGGCCAGAGGAATCCCAACTCGGGCGCCACCGCGGCGATCGTGGTCGGATCGGGCGGCGCGGGTCACAATCTGCAGTACGACGCCACGCTGATGGGCGTGGACGAATTTCTCGGTTCCGGCCAGTTCGAGGTGTATCTCTTCGCCGGCGAGACGTCGGCGCCGGACGGCGCGGGGAACATCGCCGAGCTGCAGACGCTCGCGACGGCTCTCCAGGACTCGCTGAAACCGCAGGCCGTATCGGCCACCTACTTCCCGACGCCGGACCGGATCTCCATCGCCTTCAACGAGAAGGTGAAGTACGACCAGGTGACGGTGACCGGCTTCGCCGTGGACGACGACGACGACGGTGTCGCCGAGGTCGTCTTCTCCGCCGGCTGCTCGGTGAGGACGGTGAACAACAGCACGCGCATCGACATCGACCTGGACGCGTCCACGGCGGCGGCGATCGAGGCGCTGAGCCCGACCACCCTCGAACTGATGATGGCCGTGAACACGGTGCGCGATCTGGCGGGGAACGGCAACGCCCAGCTGACCAACGCGGGCGACGTGGCGATCGACGTGGCGCCGGCCACGCTGGTCACCATCGACGGTTACATCGATCCTTCCGAGTGGATCGACTCGACGCGGATCGTGAGCGACTACTGGGACAGCGACTGGACCACGCCGACCCCCGGAGACACGAACGACCTGAACGCTCTTTACGTGACCTGGGACAGCACCTACCTCTACGTGGCGCTGCAGGGGATCGTGAACGGCAACTCCTGGCTGCTCTATCTCGACACCGACCCGGGCGGCCCGGACGGCGAGTCGGACCTGGACTCCCTCGACCACTGGGAGCGGGGCGCCCTTCTCCCCTTCCCGGCGGACTTCCAGTACGGCTGCTACCAGCACCAGAGCCCTTACGATTCGGACAGTTTCTGGAAGATCACCACCGACACCACCACCGAGGACTACTCCGGGTCGATCGAGAGCGCCTTCGATTCGCAGCACTTCTACGGAACGGCGGGCGGGAGCGAGATGGCGATCCCCTGGGACGTGCTCTACGGGCTCGGAGCGGGGCAGGTCGCGCCGGGCGCGTCGATCTCCTTCGTCGGATCGATCTGCTGGGATCCGGAGCCGGACGGCGTGCTGGGCGGCGACCAGATCCCGGACAACCTCTCCTCCACGCCGCCGACGCTCGACAATTTCGTGACCATCACCGTGGACGGAAACGGCGACGGTTACCCGGACGAGAGCAACAAACCGGTGGGGGTGGAGACCGGCGACGGCGACATTCCCGCCGCGGCGCTCGCTCTCCACGGCAACATCCCGAACCCCTTCAACCCGGTCACCACGATCCGTTTCACCGTACCGGGAAGATCGGGGGCGATGACCGACGCGACGCTTGAGGTGTTCGACATCTCCGGCCGCCGGGTGGCGACCCTCCTCGACGGCGCGGTCCCCTCCGGGGCGCGGGCGGTGATCTGGAACGGCGCCGACGACCGGGGCCGCCCAGTCGCCTCGGGTCTCTACTTCGCCCGGCTCCGCGCCGCCGGCGAGACGGCGACCCGCAAGATGGTGCTGATCAAGTAAGGACCGGCGCGAATCGCTTCGTCCAGGAAACGACCGGGCCCCGGCCGCGAAGCCGGGGCCCTTCCCTTTTCATCCGCGACCGCCCGTCCCATCGCGAAAGACGATTTTCCCGTCAACACCGGCCGGGATCGAACCGTCCTCTATTCCGGCCGCTCGATCACCCGGAAACCGCGCGTTTCACGGCACGCTCCACCGGGGAGCGCCGCCACAGCGCCCAGGAGGCCCGGCATGCGCATCGGCAAATCCGTTCTGTTCCTCTTTCTCTGCCTGACCGTTCTCGTCGCCCCTTCCGCCGCCGCCGTGGACGGATTCATCCGGTACGAGCGCCTCGGCGAGAGGGTGCTCGTGCTCACCGAGATCTCGCCGATGGAGAACATCGTGGTCGCCCTTCTCACGTCCGAAGGGATCGTCGTCTTCGACGCGACCGGCTCGCGGGAAACGGCGGAGGCGATGCGGGAGATCATGATCCGCGAATTCGGGAGAGACGATTTCGCCTACCTCGTCAACACCCACCATCACTGGGATCACACCTTCGGCAATCAAGTGTTTTCCGACGCGGTGGGCGTCGGCTACGAGGAAGTGCCCGCCCGCATGGCGCTTGACGCGGCAAGGATCCCGACGCGGATTGAAAATATGGAACGCCGGCTCTCGCAGCTGCGGGCGGAACGGGATACGCTCCCCGCCGGATCGGCGGAGGCGGAAACGCTCGCCGGACACATCGCTTTCGACGAGCGGTATTTCCGCGGCATGGCGGACGGTTTCGCCTCCACGCCGCCTAAGATCACCTTCCGCGACCGGATGACCTTGCGGGTCGGCGACCGGACCGTGGAGATGGTGTTCTTCGGCCCCGCCCACTCGGGAACGGACATCCTCATCCGCGTTCCCGAAGAGGGGATCCTGATGACGGGCGATCTCTTCCTGGAACGGGGGTGGCTCCCTCTCTTCTGCGGTACTCGAAAGCTCGACGTCCCGCGTTGGATCGAGGCGCTCGATTGGGCGTTGGACGAGGAAGGGGGCGTCCGAACGGTGATCCCCGGGCACAGGGATGTCTGGCCGAGGGAGAAGCTCGTGTTCTGGCGTAACTACATCGTGGATCTGTGGGAAGGGATCCGGGCGGCGGACGCGGAAGGGCTCGACATCGACGCGCTAGCGGCCCGGTTCCCGAGAAGCGCCCGGCTCGACTATCTGAAAGCGATCGGCCACGACGACACCGAACTCACCCACTTTCAGCAAGAGAACGTGATCGGTTTCTGGAAGCAGCTGCGCGAATCGGCGGCGGAAGTCGTCGGGGCGGCGTTCGATGAGGGAGGCATCGAGAGGGGTCGCGCCGTTTTCGCCGATCTCCGGGAGGAGGGGCGCGCTTTCTTCGACGAGAACGAGTTCAACGATCTCGGCTACCGCCTCCTTCAAGAGCAAAGAGTCGACGAGGCGATCGTCGTCTTCACCTCGAACGCGGAAGCCTTTCCCGAGTCGTGGAACGCGTGGGACAGCCTCGCCGAGGGATACATGACGCGCGGAGACAGCGCGGCGGCGATCCGACACTACCGGCGTTCGATCGAGATCTACCCGGAGAACGAAAACGGGCGTGAGAAGCTGCGGGAACTCGGCGTGGCGCCGTAAAATCCCCCGCGGGAGATCCCCGAAGGAGAAACGGGCCCCGGCCGAAAAGCCGGGACCTTTTCCATTCCCCGGATTCCATGGGCGGGAAAGCGAGAGGCCGGGGAAAATCCCCAGCCTCTTCTTCTCGCTCTCGATCGGGTTCTCAATGAATCAGCACGGCCTTCCGCCGATCCGTAAAGGAACCCGCGTCCATCCGGATGAAGTAGACACCCGACGGGACAGGAGCACCGGAAGCGTCACGGCCGTCCCAACGGACGGTGTGGATCCCCGCCGGCAGGATCCGGTCGGAGAGGGTTCGCACGAGCCGCCCCCGCGTATCGAAGACGCGGAGGGAGACCTCCTCCCTTTCGGCGAGGGAGAAGCGGATCGTGGTGGAAGGGTTGAAGGGATTCGGTTCGGCGCCGAGAAGGGCGGTGCGCGCCGGCGCGCCCGAAGCCGGTCCCGCCGTTCCGGTGGAAAGAACGCAGAGCGCCTCTCCCTCCCAAGGGACGTGATTCCCGAGTGTCGCCGTCACCAGAAGGGTGCCCGCCTCGGCGGGGGTGACGGTGAAAGAGGCGATTCCTCCGGACGTCGTCTCCCTCTCGTAGATCTCGTCCCCCTTCCAGAGGCAGACCAGCGCCCCCTCCGCGGGTGAGCCCCCGCTCGTCACGGTGACGGAGAAGGGACTCGGCGCGCCTACGGAGAGCGTCTCCGGGTGAGTCACGGCGAGCGCCGCCGGTTCTTCCGTCCAGACCGGCGTCTCCGGATCGCCGAGAAGGTGATACTGGAGGAAGCAATAGGCGTGCACGCTGTCCGGGTCGTCCGGGTCGTACTCGTCATTCTTGGCGAGGGTGAAGTTCTCGCCGAGCCGTGCGATCCCGTAGTCGAAGAGATTCCGATAGACGTAGCGGTCCTGCCTCGCGCTGAAGAGATCCGGATCGGGAATATCGCCGCCGAAACCGGTGCGGGTGTTGCCGAGAAAGGCGACGCCGCCGCCGTTCGGATTGCGGAGATACGCCTCCGCGATGCACGTGCGGACGGGGAAATTGCAGGGATAGCATCCAACGGTGTGCGCGATTCCGAGGCGGTCGCCGTTGGTCAGCGCCTCCACCTCGGCGTTCCCGAATCCCTCGGCGTGGCAGATCCATCCCGTTCCCATGAACTCGGTGTTGCAGTGGTCGTGATGGTTCACCAGGTGGAATCCCTGTTCCAGGAGGGCGAGCACGTCGGCCCGGTGGGAACCGGTCTCGGAGTCGTACTCCGTCGACAGCGTCCAGGACGCCGGCAGGTGCAGGCTGTCCACCTCCCCCTTCTGGCGTTCTCCATAAGTGTCGCCGCAAGTAGCGATGTCGAAACCGAAGAAGGCGGCGGTCTTCACGTAGCCCGGCGACGGCGGATTCTTTTCATAAGTGAATTGCTTGTCCAGGAAGGTCGCGATATGGGTGAGATTTCGGACCGGCGCGCGGCCGATCTCCACCTCGCAGATCCAGTCGCCGTCGTAGTCTGCGTAGTAGGTGTCGTTCGGAATGTCGATCGTCTCGTAGGGGATGGTGATGACCCGGACGTGATAGGGGATCACGTTGGAGTCGCCGGCGAAAAGGAAGGAACGGGTCCCCCAGTTCTGATGGGCGTCGGCGACGAAGGCGCGGACCTTCTCTACGTCCGTTCCGGCGTACCCCGCTTCGCCGAGCACCCACTCGATCGCGACCGCGGCGGCGCGGACGCCGCACCTGTTCCGCCAGTCCAGAAGCGGTTTCCAATCATCGACCCATGATTCCTGAGTGAGGATGACGTGATCGTAGGAGCCGGAGGGGAGCGCGCGAAGGACGCGCCCGATCGGCGGCGCCGCCGGGAGCCGCGCCTCCTCCGGATTCGCCGCCAGCCGGCGGATCGTCGTTTCCAAGTCGCGGAGCCGCGATTCGGAGAGCCCCGCCGGGAGGAGATCCCCCGGCGCGCCGGCCGGCCCGCACTCGATCACCACCGTCATCTCCTCCGCCAGGAAGAGCCGCCCCTCGGCGGGAATCCACCGAATCGGCGAGAGCCGGACCGAAGCGAGGGACAATCCGGCGAGATCCGCTCCGCCGAGAAGGGACGCCTGCCTCCCCGGCCAGGGATCGGCGGAGGAGTAGATCTGGGGATCCGGGTCGATGTCCGATCGCGTTCCCTCTCCGTCGATCGGCAGCGCCCCGCGCGCGGGCGCGACCGGATGCCGGCCCGGAAGCTCGACCTCCCGCAGGGACTCGACGCGGACGCCGGACGCCGCCGTCCCCGGCGGAAGAGCGACCCGCAGTGTCCGCGCCGGAAGGAGCGGTTCCCCCCTTCCGCCCCGGAGATCGCATCCGGCGAGACGGACGACGCCGGCGGCGATCGACACATCCTCCGGCGTCCAGCGGCAGACGAGGCGCACCTCTCCCGCATCGCCGGCGATGACGTCGACGTGCCCGTCCGCGGCGACCGGGGAGGAGATCCCCGCGGTGAGAAGAATCGGAAGAAGGAGGGCTGCGAGTCCCCTCCACGGAGCCGCCGCTTTCAATTGAAGAGTGAATGTCATGGCCAACCAACCTCCGTGGGAGTCGGTGGAGAGCGGGGGACGACCCGTTTCGCCGTTCGCGCGAGGTGGGAAGAGCGCTCGCGGACGAGATCGATCACATAGAGATCATCCTGCTTCGGCCGGTGGGACGGAGCCGACAGCACGAACTATACCAAGGAAAAGAAAGAGCCTCAAGAGACCGTCGATCCGCTCTCTTAACCGAAACTTAACCGAAGCCCCCGTGGAGCCGATCGCGAAACCCCCTCGGGGAAAACACGATACGAAATTTCGTCTCCTCGAGGCGGTCCGCCCGTTCGCGCTCGAATCGCTGGAGTTCTTCCCTCGTCGGCGATAGCCTCTTCTTGCACCGCGCCCCCGGGATTCGGGAATCCCCACGGAGGATCGAATGAAGAGCGGAAACCCCTCCTCGATCGTTCCGGCCGTCGGAGTTACCCGAGGGACCGTCCCTCCGGAAAACGCCCGCGCCGGCGCCGACCTCCCTTTCCGGTTTTCCACCCTTTTCGATATCCTCTTTTTTCTCGTCTTTCTTTATCTCTTTCTCTTCAGCATCGATCTCCTGAGCGCCTCCTTCAAGCTGGCGGGGAAAGGATTCGCCGAGCAACTCATCCGGATGGCGTCGAACCCGGTCGCGGGCCTTCTCATGGGGATCGTGGCGACCAGCGTCGTGCAGAGTTCATCCTCCACCACGTCCATCACCGTCGGCCTGGTCGCGGCGGGAGCGCTCGACCTCCGCCTCGCCGTCCCGATCGTCATGGGGGCGAACATCGGCACCACCGTGACGAACACCATCGTTTCCCTGGGCCACGCCGGACGGCTCCGGGAATTCGAAAAAGCCTTCGCCGCCTCGACGGTCCACGATTTCTTCAACATCCTCGCGGTGCTCGTGCTCTTCCCTCTGGAAATGGCGTTTCATCCGATCGAAAGGGCGGCGGTCGTTCTGGAGAGGTACTTCGAGGGGGTCGGGGGGCTGCAGTTGATGAGCCCGCTGAAACAGGTGATCGGGCCGGCGGTGCACGGGGCGACCCACCTTCTCCCCCACACCATTCCGCTCGCCGTCGTCGCCCTGGTGGTCCTCTTCCTCTCCCTCTCCCGGATGGTGAAGATCATGCGGAGGACCATCGTCGACCGGGCGGAAAAGTTCTTCAACCGGGTGCTCTTCCGGAACGATCTCTCCGGGTTTCTGGTCGGCTGGATCCTGACGGCCGTGGTGCAGAGCAGTTCGGTGACGACATCGCTGGTGGTCCCCCTGGTCGGGACCGGCGTCCTCTCGATTCGGGAGATCTTCACCTATACGCTCGGGGCGAACCTGGGGACCACCATCACCGCGCTGCTCGCCTCCTTCGCCACCGGCAACCCGTTGGCGGTGACCGTCGCCATCACCCACATGGTGTTCAACCTGATGGGGATCGCCGTCTTCTATCCGGCCCGCGCCCTCCCGATCGCCCTCGCCCTCCGGCTCGGCCGGATCGCCGCCCGCTCGCGCGGGAACCTGGTCCTGGTCTTCGTGGTCTACATCCTCCTGCACATCATTCCGCTCGGTTACCTGTTTCTGCGCTAGAGGCGGGGATGCGAAGAGGGTCGGCCGGGATTCCGGGGCTAAAAAAACGCGGGGGCCGAAACCCCCGCGCTTCGCCAGACAATCGCTTTTCGGTGTTACCAGCGGTTTCGGCGACCGCCGCCACCTCCGCCGCCGCCTCTCCGGTTGTCCTCACGGGGACGGGCCTGGCTCACCCGGATGGTGCGCCCGCCCAATTCGGTGCCGTCGAGGGCCTGAATGGCGGCCGTGGCGCCGTCATCATCCATCTCGACGAAGCCGAACCCGCGCGGCTGGCCGGTCTGACGGTCGGTGACCAGAGTGACCTCGTGGACCGTGCCGTGCTGGGAAAAGAGCTGCTCGATCTCTTCCTGGGTGGCCTGGAAAGAAAGGTTGCCGACGTACAGTTTCATCTGCGCTCCGTACTCCACTCGCCCCGATTCACTCTTTCCGGTCCCATCGGGAAGCCCGGAGGGCCGGCGACTATCGCGTGCGGAAACCGGTTCCGCGCCAACTCGAAATCTCTGACTGGCCGATCCTCGAGTCCTCAGGGGCGATGGAGCGATTCGATTCGGCAGGCAAGATTTCGTAGTTTGGAGTAAAAGTTAGGGACAGAAGTGCCTCGTGTCAAGGCGAAACGGCGTTTACGGGGCGTTCCGCCGCCGGTCCGGAGAGGGGGAGCGGCGATCGAGGGACGCCCTTGCGTTTGAACAAAACGGGAGGTTCGGTCGTCCGATTCATTGTTCGGCCCACTCCTGAGAAGAACCGGCGTAACGCCGGACCCTTCATCCCGAAACTCCACCGAACCGGGGGCGCCCGCCCGATCGGACAGGCGGCATGGTTAGACGAAAGGATCCGGAAAGGGCGGGGAACGGACCGATCGCCCGGCGAATCGGCGCCGTGACGGCGACCGGCGTCGTGATCGCCAACATGGTGGGCGCCGGCGTCTTCACCACGTCGGGAATCCTGGCGGGGCGGCTTCCCGGCTCCGGGTGGGTGCTGCTCGCTTGGGTCTTCGGCGGGCTGATCGCCCTCTCGGGAGCGCTCGCCTACGCGGAGCTGGCGACCCGGATGCCGGAGGAGGGGGGCGAGGTGGTCTACCTGCGCCGGCTCTTCCACCCCGCTCTCGGCTTCCTCACCGGATGGACCAGCCTGATCGCCGGTTTCTCCGTTCCCGTGGCCGCCTCGGCGATCGGCGCCGCCTCCTATCTCTCCTCGGGAATCGGGCCGATGCTCGGCGGGGCGGCCCCATCCGATGCGACGATCCGCGGCATCGCGCTCCTCCTGATCGCGCTGTTCACGGTGCTCCACTCCACCGGCGTCCGCCCCGGGGCTTCGGTTCAGAACACGCTCACGGCCATGAAGATCCTGCTCGTGCTGGTGCTCGCCGGCGCGGGGCTCGTTCTCGCCGGCGGCGCGGGCCGGGGAGGGGAACCGATCGCATTCCCCCGGGAGTTCCCGGACGGGGGGAATCTCGCGATCGGCACGGCGATGATGCTCGTCGGCTTCGCCTACAGCGGGTGGAACGCGAGCGCCTACATCGCCGGCGAGGTGCGGCGCCCGCGGCGGACGCTTCCTCTCTCGCTCGTCGCGGGCACGTGCATCGTTATCGTCCTCTACCTCCTGATCAACCTCTTCGTCTTCCGGGCCGTTCCCTTCGACGAGCTGCGCGGAACGATCACGCCGGTCGAATCGGCCGCGGCGCGCGTCTTCGGACCCTGGATGGGGCGCGGCCTCGGGACTCTCGTCGGCTTCGGGCTCCTCTCGTCGCTCAGCGCTTTCCTGATGATCGGACCGCGCGTCTACTTCGCCATGGCCCGGGCGGGGCTCTTCTTTCGTTTCGCCTCCCGCGTCCATCCCCGTTTCGGCGTGCCGAGCCGCTCCGTCGTCCTCCAGGGATGCCTGGCGGCGATCATGGTGATGGTCGGCTCCTTCGAACAACTGCTCGTCTATCTGGGATTCGCCCTCGGCGTCTTTCCCTGGCTCGCGGTGGCGGGGATTTTCGTCGCCCGCAGACGAGGGATCGGCGAAGGGACGGCGGTTCGGACGCCCGGCCACCCGGTGACGACGCTCTTCTACCTCACCGCATCGCTCGCGCTTCTCTTCGCCGCCTGGATCAACCGCCCCGTGGAATCGACGGCCGCGATGATCTCCGTGGCGGCCGGCTTCCCGCTCTACCTGCTCTGGCGGGCGGCGCGGCGGAGAGGGGAGAACGGGAGGAGCTAAGCTCCTTCGGGCGACGACGGGGAAAAAGCGGGCTAACGCTCCTTCTCGTAGCGGCTCGACGGTCCTTCCTCGGTGAGACTCACCACCGCCGTCACGTCACCCCGGCCGTCCCTTTCGAAGAGGAACCGGACATAGTAGACCTCCGGCAGGAGGAAGACGTCGCCGCCGATCGGGATGAGGGGGCGTTCCTCCCCGCCCCCCCGGCCGTAGGCGAGACGGTCGCCGTCGACGCGGAAACGGCGCGGGCCGTAAACGCCGGCCTATTCCTCCATCTCCCTCTCGGAGAGACGGGCCGGTTCGGCCGTCCCGCGCACCCAATCGAGAGCCCACTCGGTCCCGGCGCGGCGGCGGTCGTCGATCGTCCGGTCCCGGATTCTCTCCAGCGCGGCGAGATGGGCGGCGGCGAGCGCCTCCTCCTCGGGAACGGCGATGTCCGGAATCACGCCGGTCCCTTCCCAATCCGTTCCGGTGACGGGATGGACCGCACGCGCGAAGGGAACGTCGAAGGACAGATTGAGGTCCGGGAACACATGCTCCATGCAGGGGTGGGCGGCTCCGGCGGTCGTATCGCCGACGATCGTCGCCCGGCCCAAATGTTTCATGTCATAAGCGAATGCCTCGGCCGCCGAGGGAGTCTGTTCGCTGGTCAGGATGAAAAGATCCGCCTTCGAAAGGTCCGCTCCGGGCGCGAAGGGCTGCGTCCAGTGCTGCTTCACATCCGTCGAATCCCCCATGCGGCGGTGAAAGCTCGACAACCGCGTCGGCCTGTCGAAAAACCAGCTCGCGAGGAGTTGATCCATGGTCGGCGACCCGCCGAGGGTGAGACGGAGGTCGATGAGTACGGCGTCCGAGTGGGCCAGGAAGGCCATCGCCGCCGCCGCCGTCGGTCCGGCGCGGCCCGCGTCGTAGAAGCCGTTCATCCGCAGATAACCGACGTTTCCCCGAAGTCTTTTCACCTCGAGGAACCCGAAATTCTCGTACGCCTCCTCCTCCGCGACGCGGGCGGCCTCCTCATCGGTGCTCGTGTCGTCCGCCGCCGGCTCGAAGTACGCGTCGGGACGAACCATGATCCGAAGGTGGCCGTCGCCGCTCTCCGACCGGAGATCCTCGGTGAGACTCTGCGCGAGGGCGAAGAGGGTGAGGCACTCCGCGTACGCCCCGTCCCGGTTCCGGCGCCGGATCGTTTCCGCCATCCGTTCGCCCGCGTCGGGGAAGACGTAGTATCCGGTCAGGGCGACCGCCACGCTCTCCACGACCGCCGAGCGCGTCGCCTCGCCGACGGCGCGGTCCCGCGGGTCCGCGGCGTCTCCGGCTTGAGGGGCGGCCGGACCGGCGCGGGCGATCGCGATCGCGGCGGCCAGCGCGATCCGCGCCGCGGCTTTTCCCATCGTCCTCCGGATCATTCCTCCCTCCTTCCGTTCGAGGCGGAGCGGCCGATCCCGCCTACCTCCTCGGTCATTCCGCCGGATGATCGGGAATCCAGACGCGGATCGTCCCCTCCGCCGTCCGGATCAGGATCTCTCCCTTTTCGCGGTCCTCCTCTACGGAGATGCTCGAGGAACCGCGAACCTCGACGGCGGCGGAACCGACTGTTCCCGCATAAAGTATATCTTTCACGGGCGGCGCGAAACGTGTCGGCCGAGGCCCGTCCGAAGAAGGGGCCGCCGTCATGGAGAGCCGGACCTCCTCCCCCTCCCTCCGGACGGTCCACTCCACCCGTTCGCCGGCGCGGATCGCCGCGAAACAGGCCGTCCCTTCCCGGGTGTCGATCGGCGTTCCGTCGATGGCGGTGATCACATCTCCTTTGCGGAACCGGGCTTTCTCCGCGGCGCTCCCGGAAACGACACGGAACACCGTGGGCGGCTCGACGAACCGGAGATCTTCCTCACCCCAACGCCCTTCGATCTCGCAGGTGAGCCCCATGCCGAGCCAGGTATGCGGAAGAGAATCGTGTCTCGGCCGGAAGGAATGTGGGAGATTGGGCGCGGGGAGAAGCTCTCCCGCGGCGAGCGCCGCCGGTGGCAAAGGCGCACAGGGAAGCGCGGGGACGTTGGGAAGAGATCCTCGCGACTCCGGATGGCCGTGCACGGCGATGATCCGCACCGTGATCTCCTCGTCGCGGCGCCGGAGGAGAAGCTCCACTTCCTCGCCCGGATCGGGAACGGAGAAGAAACGGCTCCCCTTCTCGGTGGTGATCAGATGACCGTTCGCCGAGACCACCCGATCCCCGGGAAGGATTTTCCCCGCCGCCGGACCCTTCGGATCGATCCGGAGAATCCGCGGTTCTTCCCAGAATCGGAAATAACCGGGACCCGCCTCCTCGTGCACCAGGGAGAAGTTCCCTTCCCAATCGACGATCCCGAGACAGCCGGCGCTCGGAGGAACGATCTCCCCCGTTTCCGGTTCGGCGGCGGGTGTCACGACCGCGCCGGTCGCAACGGCCGCCGTCCAAACCGACAGGATCAGGACGACCGCCGGCGCTCCTCTTCCCCTTCTCTTTCCGTTCATCTCCCGGCTCCAAAGCCTTCAAGGCCGAATGAGTTTAGAACCAAACCAAACCGTCCCCCTCCGGTCCCGTGCCGGACGAATCGTTCTCCGCCCCCCCGGAAAGGAGCAAGGCGATGCTTTGAAGGGCCGGATCCTCCGGGGCGAGGTCCGCCACGCGATGCGCGGCGGCGTAGAGAACGGCCACGGCCGCCTCCCGCCCCTGATCCCGCGCGGCGGGATCACCCGAACCGGTTCGCGCCAGCACCGCCAGCGCGGCCAGATAGGCCGATCCCGCTCTTTGGACCTGCTCCGCGACGCGCCGGCCGTCCTCTTCCCGCATCTCCCGCGCCAGATTCATCGCCTGCCGGGCGCCGGTCCGGTAACCGGCCGTGAAACCACCCCAGGCGATCGCGACCGCCGCGGCCGCCGCCGCGGCCGCCAGAAGCGGAACCCGGAGGGGCCGCCCGCCACTCTTCCGGCGGAGAATGCCCTCGGCGCGGAGGGCGCGAACGACCCGCTCCTCCAGGTGAGGACCGGGATCCATCTCCCGCGGGAGCCGATCGAGGGGATTCCCCTCGTCCCCGATTTCGTCGTTTCGGTTCATCGTTCTTCTCCCTCTTCTCGCAGAAGGGATCGAATCCGGGCGCGCGACCGACTGAGACGGCTCTTCGAAGTCCCCTCGGAGATTCCGAGGCACGCGGCGATCTCGCGGTGCTTCCATCCTTCCAGATCATGCAGGAGGAGCACCTCGCGGTCCGCGCCGGAAAGCGACGCGACCGCCCTTTCCAGGTCGATCCGCACGAGCGGGTTTCCGGCGGCGGATCCTTCGGGTGCGTTTTCGAGCGGCTCCGTCCTCTCCCGGGCCCGCTTTCGGATCCGGTCCCGACAGACGCGGATCGCGATCCCCGTGAGCCACGTCGGGAAGGCGGCCTCCCAGCGGAAACGGTCCAGCCCCCGGCAGGCGCGGATCCACGTCTCCTGAACCGCGTCCTCCGCCTCCGGCCCCTCGCCGCCGAGAAAGCGGGACGAGAAGGCGTACAACCGCGGCGTGTGCCGGCGGTACAGCCGGCGGAACGCGTCCTCGTCCCCGCCGAAGCGGACCGCTTCGACCAGCTTCCTGTCTTCGCGCATGTGAGGTCCTTCACCGTTCCCTTCACCCCTGAGTCGCCGGACGCGACGAAAGGGTTGCGGGGCACGCGAAAAAACACGCCCGTCCGGGAACGCGCCGGCGTCGTGGAGATTCCCGAAAGAGAATGGCGGCCCTATTCCACGGTAAGGATCCCGAGACGGGTGATGCGGTTCTGGATCACCTGGGCGGCCTGCGGTTGGGCGTTGGGGGGACGACCCGTGCCGTAGAGGCCGTACAGATCGTCCGGGCCCAACTCCTGGTCCTCGTCGAGATCCTTCCAGACGTCGAGGTAATACGCGCCGGGACGCAGGTTGGCGATCGTGAAGTTGTACGTGGCGGGGGAGGTCTCGGGGATCCAGATCTTCATGAAGTCCCGCCGATGTTCGAAGTCGTCGAGACTGTCGAAGAGATAGAGGCGGGCGCCGATCATCGTTCCCGGCGCGCCGACGGCGAGCTGCACCGTGCCGGAGAGGCCGGTCGGCAACTCCGTGACGATCACCGTGGCCGCGCGGGAGGCGACGCCGTCCCGGCCGTCCATCGCGGAGGCGAGCATCGTCCAGGGCCCGAGCGTGTCCGGAGGCAACCAGAAGATCCGCGATCGCGTCCCGGTCAGGTAGATCGGTCCACCACCACTGGAGAAGCTGTAGGTAAGAGAATCGCCGTCGGGGTCGTAGGCGTAAACCACCACCTCCACCGTGTCCCGCTCCCCTTTGAGAACCGTGTCGGGGTGGACGGTGACGGAATCGATCACCGGATTCCGGTTGCTCGACCCGGCGGGCGTCTCCTCCACGCCGCAGCCGGGGAGGCTGTACAGCGCGATCCAGGCGGCCGCCGTGGCGATCCAGGCGGCGGCCACGCTCCCATTCCAACGACACGCCATGAGGTATACCTCCGTGAATCGTTGATGATCGGCCCGATTCCTCGGGTGGGAGCCGGAAGGCGGGGCCGGGGCCGGGAGGACCGTTCGATCCGCCAGCCTACGCTCATGGGCCACTATACGAATCCGGCGTCCGATAGGGAAGGAGATCCGGCGGCGCCCGCGGCGGATTCGCGCAACGGAGAGAGGATCGATGAGCGCCCCCGTGGAGAGTCTCGATCCCGCAACCAGGAGAACAAGAATGCACGATCCGTCCCGCAACGAGACTCGCGACTCTCTCCGGTCTCGGCGCCGGAGAATAGCGTCGCGGAACAAAGCCCGTTTCGTTTCTCCCCTTCAACGCCTTGCACCTCGCCCCCATCCCCGGGTCGGGCATCGCTCCGGACGTCCCCCGTTGGACGTCGGTGATGGAGGACCTGCTGGACGGTGACGTGGATCACCCGTGGGTGCTGTGCGGCGGCTGGGACGGTCCCACGCCCCGCACGGAGATCGAGCAGAGGCGGCGTTACATCCGGGATCTTTGGAGTGCGATCGAGAGGACGGCGGCGGAGGGATGGGACTATGAGACGGCGCTCGGCCGTCTCTCCATCGACAGCTCTTTCTCTTACGTCAAGGATTGGGAACCGTACCGGGAAAACGGCCGGGACTGGGTCGCGGAAGACCACGAGGGGCGCATGTTCCCCGCTTTCTGGCGGGCGCACCACGAGGACGGGGCGAACGCGATCGCGGCGGCCCTCGACGGTTCATCCATCGAGGATTCGAAAGGGATGCTCGACGAAATCCGCCGAAATCCGGGAAACCGGTACATCTTCTCCGAATACGCGCTGAACGTTCTGGGCTACCGCCTTCTCGGGGAGGGGCGCGCGGAGGAGGCGATCGCCGTCCTCCGGATCAACGTGGAGAAATTTCCCGAATCGTGGAACGCACACGATAGCCTCGCCGAGGCGTACATGACCCGCGGCGACCGGGAAGCGGCGGTTCGGCACTACCGGGAATCGATCGCGAGGAATCCCGAAAACGAGAACGGCCGGGAAATGCTGAGGCGGCTCGGCGCCCTTTAGGATCAACGGAACATCCGTTTCACCGATCCCCAGGAGGCGCTCCGCACCGACGTGGGCGGCTGCGGTTCGGTGAAGAAGCCGTGGTTCACCTGGCCGCCTCCCCGGAGTTCGCCGACCCAAAGCCCGCCGGTCACGAGCCCGGAGGGGAAATCGCAGATGGCGTGAGGCGCGAGGATGTTGCCGCGCACCGCGACGCCGGTGATGCGGAGAGAGTCCGCCTCGGGGAAGTGAATCAGCAGGTGGTCGAGCGGAATGCCGCCGCTCACCTGCCAGTCCATGTTGGTGATCGCACCGGCGGTGCCGCGGACGTTCACGATGACCGTGGCCTCGGCGGGCGCGACGACGGCGACCCCCCATGCGGCGTCGATCGCCGAGGCGTCCACGTCGAACACGTTCGTTCCGGCTGCGCCGTTGAAAGCCACCTGGCCGCCGACGAAGGGGGAGCCGGTCGCCGGCAGCGCTCCGTAGTAGGTCGAGCGGGCGAGCAGGAAAGAGGAGACGGCGTCCGGGTCGACCGTGGGCGTGAAGGGGATCCCTTCGGAAACAGCTCCCGAAACGGTGAGGGCGGTGAGCGTCGCCGTTCCCGCCGCGGTCAGATCGCCGTTCACGCTTCCTCCCGAGCCGGTCACGTCCCCGCCGGAAACCACGTCCCCCTGCACGCTCACTCCCGTGAGGAAAACGTCTCCCCCCGCCTCGACGCCGCCGTTGTTCACCGCTCCCGTAAACGTAAATGTTTCCCCCGCGAAGAAAGCGAAGTCGCCGGGAACGGGCCCGACGTCGTTCAGGGACATCCCGCTGAACCACGCGGAGCCGGCGCAGCCGCCGATCCCCTGATAGTCGCTGTGATAAGGAGAGGCGGCGCTCCCGATGTCGCCCAGGCTGAAAACATTGAAGAAGAGAAAGGGGTCGACGCCGGACCCGGCCGCGGCGGCGCCGGGCAGAAGGACGGCCGTGAGAACGAGGGCGATCGAAAAACCACGGAACATCGCGAAGATCCTCCAAGACAGGGATGGTTTATCGCGTCTGTCCCATGGATCGGCAGGAGCGCCGCGGATCTTGAGGGCTTCGTGGAAGAAGGCGGGGGGCGCTCCGGCGGGGAGATCGGAGCGCCCGGTCCCGCGGGCGGCGCCCGGGACGACGCCGGTGTAGAGGAATCTCCCCCTTCAACGGATCAGAGCCCGGAATCGAACTCCATCGTCTCACCCGCTTCGATACGGATCCCTTGGCCCGCCGGAAGGGGCTCCTCCATCCCGTCCAGATGGAGCATCAGGTCGTACGTTCCGGGAGGGACGACGAAACGCCGCCAGAGAGGTTCCTGGTTGTCCCAGCCGCGGCGCACCTGAATGATCGGTTCCGATCCCCCGGCGGGGACCAGATCCCATCCGGTCACTCCGCCCGAGGCGGGGGGGGTCAGCACGAAGCCGGTGTTCACGACGAGAGGAGTCTCCTCCCCCGCCCGGACCTCCACCCCCTCGAAGAGGACCATCGGTTCGGGGGACCGGTAATACCGGAGAAGCACATCGTAACGCCCCGCCGGGATCGGCTTCGCCTTCCAGAGGTAGTAGTCGTTGCCGTCCACGTTGAGGTCGAGGAGGAGATCCTCCTCGCCGCTCCTCCGGAGGAGGATGCCGTCCAGGTTCAGGTCCGGCAGTTCCTCGTCGACGCGGAAACCGATCGAACCGAGAACGACCTCCGTCGTCCCACCGCCGGCGACGGTGAAGGGATCGATCTCGACCTCCGTCGGCGGCTTGTAGTTCGGGTTGCCGAAGAGGAGAACGAGACGGTAGTCGCCGGCGAGGAGCGGGTGGAGACTCTCGGGGCCCACCTCCGCCTCCTTCACCTTCGCGCCGTCGGCGGATTTCAAGATCCGGATCCCGCCCAGGGAAATCGCCGAAGCCTCGGGAAGAAGGAGGCGCAGCTTGCCGAGGCCGGTGGACGCTTTCACGCGGGTGCTCTTCACCTCCTCCACCTTGCCGGCGACTTCCTCCCCCACCTCCCGGAGCGCGGCGAGAAGCTCCTCCGCGTCGCCGGCGGCGAAGTAGCGCCCGCCCCCCGCCTCGGCGATGCAGAGGAGTTGTCCTTTCTCCTCATCGGTCACGTCGAAACCGACCACGTGCAGAACGAAGCGCGCCCCCGCCTTCTTCAGATCCGCCGCCACGGCGCAGGGGTCGGCGTCGCACGTCTCCTTCCCGTCGCTCACGAGAACGATGGTGGTCTCCGCGGCGCGCCCTTCGATCGACGACGCAACGATCCGCAGCGAACCGGCGATCGGGGTCATCCCGAGAGGGTGGATCGCTTGAACGGCCGTGACCAGCCCCGTCCGGTCGTCGCTCCCCGGAGGCATGAGGATCTCCACGTCGCCGCAGTCCTTCTTCTCCCGGTGTCCGTAGGCGGCGAACCCGACCCGGACCTCGGCGGGCAGCTCCGGCACGAGCCGGCCGAGCACCTCCCGCGCCGCCTCGATCTTGGTCCCCTCACCCGCTTCTCCCCACATGCTTCCGGACGCGTCGAGAATGAAGAAGACCTCGGGGAACTCCTCCGCTGCGACGGATGCCGCAACGAGGAAGAAGACCAAAACGGCAAGAAATCCGGGCCGGAAAGCGCGCATGGAACCACCTCCTCATCGTGGATAGGACTCCCACCCTTCCGGCACGGACCCGGGGATCGCTCCAAGCGACGCCCCCGATCGATCCGGAAGAATGTCCTTCGCCCGCACATTACCAATATCACCGGCTCTCGACTAAAAAAAAGCGGAACGCGCATACGGTGCGGCGGCGCCCCACCTGTGGCGATTCCTCCCGGGGTGCGTGTCGCCGAATCACGACAGCCGGCCGCGCGGCGGCGGCGAGATCGCCGTTCCCCGCGTCTATTCAAGCCCTAAGGGACTCGCGGCGGAGCCGTTCGTATGGCACGATCCCTGCTGTCGTGTGAAGGTGACGACGATGGCCGCCGCCCCCACCGGCGAGAAATGGACGGGCCGAAGGACGGATCTTCCGGCATCGACGACGCACGGAAGACGGAACGGAGGATGGACCCCCCGATGACAGGGAAAGGAAAACGGAACCGGCTGATCGCGGCGGCGCTCCTCCTGCTCGCCCCTCACGCGGGGCGGGCCGCCACCGTGAGCGGCTTCATACACGGGGCCGACGACGGCGAGCCGCTCGCCTACGCGGAGGTCTTTCTCCGCGGCACGATGCACGCGCGCATCGCCGACACGAAAGGACACTACGCACTCGCCGGCATCCCGGCGGGGACCTACGTCCTCGTCTTCCAGCACGTCGGCTACGAGCCGGTCACGCGGGAGATGAAACTCGCCGAGGAGGACGAGATCCTCCTCACCGTGGAACTCCCGCCGCGGGAAAACGAGGTGGAGGCGATCGAAGTGACCGCCGAGGAGGAAGTGCTCGGCGTCCGCCACCGGCGCCTCTCCCTCTCCACGAAGGAGCTGAACCGGATCCCGGCGATCATCGAGACGGACCTCCTCCGATCGGTGCAGATGCTCCCCGGCGTCGCCTCCCTCTCCGATTTCTCCGCCGGCCTTTACGTGCGCGGCGGCAGCCCGGACCAGAACCTGATCCTCCTGGACGACGCGGACGTCTACAACCCGAGCCACCTCTTCGGCTTCTTCAGCACATTCAACACCGACGCGGTCCGCACGGTGGACCTGCAGAAGGCGGGCTTCCCGGCGCGCTACGGCGGCCGGCTCTCGTCGCTCCTGGACGTGCACAACCGGGACGGCAACCGGAAGGAAGTGGAGGGGACGATCCGGACGAGCGTCATCGCCTCGGCGGCGACCGTGGAGGGGCCGTGGGCGAAGGGCTCCTGGATGGTTTCGGCGCGCCACACCTACATCGAGCAGCTCGCGAAAGCGATGGACATCGACCTCCCTTACAAGTTCTACGACCTCCACGGCAAGCTGAACTGGGACATCGACGAGAACGACCGCGCCTCGCTCAGCCTTTACAACGGGCTGGACCAACTCGACTGGGACCGGACCGGGCTCGACATGCTCATGGAGTGGGGAAACACCGCGGCGAGCCTCCGCTGGACACACCTCTTCGGGAGCCGGCTCTACACGAACCTGATGATCGGCTACAGCCGCTTCCGCTCCACCGCGGCGATGGCCTTCCGGGACCTCGAGTTCGAGATGAAGAACGAGATCGACGACGTCTGCGTCAAGGGGAACGCCGCATGGACCCCTTCGGCGAATCACGTGGTCGAGTTCGGCGGCGAAGTGAAGGCGCTCGACTTCCGCTTCCGGCGGGGCTACGAGAACGAGGATCTGAACGTCCACTACGACGGCTACTATTCGGCGCTTTACGTGCAGGACACCTGGCGGGTGAGCCCGCTGGTCGACGTGGAGGCGGGGCTCCGGCTCGACTACTACAACGACGGCGGCTACTTCAACGCCGGTCCGCGCCTTTCGGTGCGGCGGCGCCTCACCGAGGCGCTGGCGGTGCACGCCACCTACGGCCGCTATCACCAATACCTCAACCTCGTCTCCGAGGACGGCGCCGGATTCGCCGACATGTGGTTCCCGGTGGACGAAACCCTCGATCCCGGAAACGCGGACCACTACATCCTCGGTTTCGAGCTGGGACCCTATTCCACCTTCGACCTCTCGGTGGAGGGCTACTACAAGCCGTACCGGAACATGGTGCAGTTCAGCGAGGAGTACGGCAATTCGCTCGTCGAGAGCGACGCCAAGATGGGCGATCTCTTCGACAGCGGCGACGGGGAAGCCTACGGCTGCGACTTCTATCTCCGGAACAGGTACGCCGGCTTCGAGGGATGGCTCGGTTACTCCCTCGGATGGACCAAGCGGGAGATCGACGGCTACAACTACGGCAAGGAGTTCTACACGGACTACGACCGGCGCCACAACTTCGTGCTGATGCAGGAGCGCCCCCTGGGCGAGAAGTGGCGTCTCGGCGTCGCCTTCAAGTACGGAAGCGGCCAACCGGCCACCCTCCCCGCCGGGCGCTACACCGTGCGGGACATCAACGGCCGCGAGTACGACGTCACCTTGGACGGCGAGATGAACGCCTACCGGCTTCCCGACTATCAGCGCCTCGACGTCGGCCTCTACCGGACGACGAAGTGGCGCGGGATGATCATCGAGCCGAACATTCAAGTCATCAACGTGCTGAACCACGACAACGTGTTCTTCCGGATTTACGACACCAGCGAGAACCCGGTGAAGATCGAGGACGTGAGCATGCTGCCGCTGCTCCCCATGGTCGGCGTCCGGGTTTCCTTCTGAGGGAGGTGGGAACCATGAACGCGAAATACCTCGGAAAGATTCTCCGGCGGGGAGGGATCGCGGCGGCGCTCCCCTTCCTGCTCGCCGCGGGGTGCGGCGGCGACGATCTGGCCGAGCCGGACACGGCGGAGGAGATCGTGGTCTTCGCCTACCTCTACGTGAACGAGGCGGTGGCGGACAGCAACGCGGTCTACGTCGGCCGGAATCAGGACTTGCTCGATGTTTACGACGACGGGGAAGCGGCCGTTCCGGACGCGACGGTCCTCCTTCTCGAAGAGGGCGCGGCGGAGGCGGACACGCTTTGGCAGGTCTCGCCGGGGCGCTACAACGCGCCGGGCGTGATCGTGAAACCCCTCACCCGGTATCAATTGCGGGTCGAGATCCCCGGCCGGGCGACGATCACGGCGGCCACCGTCACCCCCGCCCCCTTCGAGGTGGTGGACGGACCGCTCGTTTTCCCCGATGAGATGAAGCACGACGAGGTGGGGGACAAATACCCGATCACCTTCACCTGCGGCGATCCGCGGCAGATCTTCCTGGTGGATGTGTACTGCCTCGAGCACTGGGAAGACGCGGAGTATGTCGAAGCCTTCGGGACCGACGACTACCCAAACGACTACGACGAGTACGGCGGCGACGCCGGCGAGCCGCGCCACATCGCCCCCTTCTTTCGGATCGAGGACCTGGAAGGGAAGAACGGCGATCTCTACGAAATCGGCTGGTACGGCGACATGATGGTCTTCTACGGCCGTTACGACGTGAACATCTATTCCATCGACGACAACTATTACAACTACCTCTACCGGGAGCACCCGGAGAGGAGCGGCGGGATCGACGGCGGGATCGGCGTCTTCGGCTCCGCCTGCCGCGCCGGCTGGACGGTGAAGGTGGTGAAATAGAAAAGCGCGGGGCCCGCGGCTTTCGGTCCGGTCCGAATCGGCGAACTCACTCCTCCGGCGGCCGGATTTCGCTCGGGCCCCCGCCTTTCCATCCGAAGCGGACGCGTAAAGGGCCCGGACGATCGGTCCGGGCCCTCGAAATTTTCGTCGATCGGATGACGCTACGGACCGCCTACCCCCGGCCGGACCGGCGCGTCTCCTCCACGATCCTCTTCGCCAGAACCGATTCCTCCGCAGGATCTTCGGGAAGACGGTAGAGGCCCGCCTCCTCCATCTCCACCTGATAGGCGATACCGTGCACCTCCGCGTCCATGAAGAAGGGGGTCAGAAGCACCGGCGGAAAGATCAGCGTGTAGAGCCAGCGTTTCTTGCAGCGCGGCTCCGGGCTCTTGCCGTCCCGCCAGTAGATGTCGCCGATGGCGTTGGCGTTCAGCTCGCGCGCCTTGCGGATCATCTTCCAGACCGCCGTGTGCGCCGCGTAGTCGCCGCCGTCCCAGATCGGCCCGCGGTGTTTCCCCTTCACCTCCCCCAGCTCTTTCGCGCCGTAGATGGGGGCGGTTTGCAGCTGAAATTCCTCGATCCCCTCGTAATCGATCCGGGCCGTATGGGTGGAACAGCCCGTGAGGGTCCAAACCGTCGCGATCAAGAGGGGGAAAACGATCCATCCCCGCATTTTCGGACCTCCTCCGCGAGAATCCCCTCCCGCCGCCGGACCGCCGGCGCGGGAGAATCCGCCTACCACGTTCACCGAGGGGGGAGCCGGCGGCGATCCGCCGGTCGGGGGTCGTTCCGAGCGTGGGAACGAACCGGCGCTTTCGCGCCCCCGGTCCACCTATCGGCCGAATCGCCGGAAAATCAACCGTCCCGCCGGAAGGAGCGTCTCCACGGCCCCCCTTTCGATCGGGAACGAAACGAGGCCCGGGCATGGCGCCCGGGCCTCTCGTCGTGCGCTTCGTTTCAAACCCGACCGCTAACCCTTCCGCTTGCGGAGAAGCTCGGTCATCTTGTCCAGTGTCTCCTCATAGCGGATCATCACGGTCTGGATCAC
Organism: Candidatus Eisenbacteria bacterium; assembly: GCA_016930695.1. Lineage (NCBI taxonomy): Bacteria > Candidatus Eiseniibacteriota > Candidatus Eiseniibacteriota bacterium. Next base: position 48,059 of record JAFGGD010000058.1, on the reverse strand, counting down.
CTTCGGGTCGGTCATCTCCACACCGCCCCGCCGCAGCGCGTCCATCGGGTAGACGCTTCCGCCCAGCTTCAGCATGGCGATGTAGTCGTCCACGGCGCCCCGGTCGCCGGCGCGCACGCGCCCCGCGATCGCCTCTCCGGCGGCGAAGCTGGTGGCGTAGTTCCACACGTAAAAGGTGCGGTAGAAATGCGGAATCCGAGCCCAGCCGGCGCGGAACTCGTCGTCCAGCACCAACCCGGGGCCGTAATAGTCCTTCCAGAGGTCGGCGTACAGGTTCCCCAGAGATTCCTCGGTGAGCGCCTCCCCCCGCTCGGCCATCGCGTGGGCCCTCTCCTCGAACTCGTGGAAGAAGATCTGCCGGAGGAACGTGCCTGTGATATTCCCCATGTACATGTTGAGAAGGTAGAGGCGCTCCGCGTCGTCGTCGGTCTTCTCCAACATGTAGTCGAGGAAAAGCGCCTCGCTCGCCACGGCCGCCACCTCGGCGACGAAGCTGGAGTACTCCGAATCGTGGAAGGGCTGGTTCTCGTTGGTGAGATAGGTGTGGATCGAATGCCCCATCTCGTGGACCAGGGTGAACACGTCCTCGAGCGTGCCGCCCCAGTTCAGGAGAAGGTACGGATGGGAGTTGTAGCTCCCCCAGGAGTAGGCGCCGCCGCGCTTCCCCTTGGCGGCGTAGACGTCGATCCAGCGCTCGTCCCGCGCCTTCTTCGCCACGCGGTAATACTCGTCGCCATAGGTCTTTTTCCAGAAATCGAGGGCCATGTCGTAGGCCTCGTCGAAACCGATGGTCCTCTCCGCGTCCGGCACGAGGCTCACGTATAAATCGTACACGTGGAACTCGTCGACGCCGAGAATCTCCTTCCGGAGTGCGGCGTAGCGGTGAATCGCCGGGTAGTTGTCGTGCACGGTCCCGACCAGCGTCTCGATCACTTCGTAGGGGATGTTGTCCTCGAACATGCGCTGGTCGATGGCGCGTTCGAAGCCGCGGTTGCGCGCGTAAAAGAGGTTGCGCTGCACCTGGCCGTTGAATGTGGACGCGAAGGTGTTGGCGAAGGAGGAGTAGGCGCCGAAAAGTGCGAGCGCCGCGTCCCGGCGGACCCGGCGGTCCTGCTTGGAGACGAAGCTATAGTAGAGGGCGGGCGAGACGGTCATCTCCTCGCCGTTCTCGTCGGTCACGACCGGCCACTCGATATCCGTGTAGACCAATCCCGCGTAGGCGTCGTAGGGGGCGCCTGCGAGAAGGCTGGCCGAGGCGAGCACCTCCTCCACTTCGGCGGAGCGGTAGTGCGCCTTCTTGCGGGCGATGTTGTCGATGTAGTGATCGTACGTCTTCACGCGCGCATCGGCGCGGAAGCGATCGAGGTCGCCCGAGGGGATCATCGCGATCTCCGCCTCCAGGAAGGAAACCGCCTGCATCACCCGGGCGGCGAGCACGTCGAAACGGCGGTTCAGTTCGTTCGCCTCGGCGTTGTCCGTGTCCATGTCCCGGTACTGGCCGCTGTACACCTGAAGCTCCATCAGACGCTCGATCAGGTCGAAGGCGTATCCCAATCCCGCGGCGAGCGTCTCCGGCGACTCGCCGAGCCGTCCCTTGTACGTTTCCATCCCCGGGACTCTCGCCTCCAGTTCGCCGAAGGCGTCATTGAACGCCTCCACCGACGGGAAGATGTCGGTGATGCTCCATTGGTACTTCAGAGGGATCTCGCTACGGGACTCGTAGTAGACGATTCCTTCGTCGCCGGCGGCGGCAAGCGGGCCGGCGGCGAGCAGAAGGAGCAAACATGCGGCGATGCTGCTACGGAGGCGGATCATCGTTTCTCTCCTCGCGGTGCGGGTAGGCGCGGCGGCGCCCCGCCGGGAGCGTGGGACCGCCGTGCGAAGGCGGGGACGGGTGGGATCGCCCCCGCGGTCTCATTCGTGTTCTTGTATTGTAAGGAAGGGCAAGGCGCGCCGCAACCGCGCCGGTGCGGCGCGGGACGCGCGGGGAAAAGGCGCGGGAGGAAACGCCGGGAATCCGGCGCCCCGGCGGGCTCCCGGCCGTTTATTCGAACTGGCGGCGGAACTCGTCGAAAGCCTTCTCCAGAGCTTCCACTCGACCGCGAAGAGACTCCAGCTCCTCCGAGGCGCGGCCGGGAGCGGGGGGCGCGGCGGCGGCGCGAGGCGCCTCCTCCGCCGATTCCAGCTCCTCCGGCGACGGCGGGCCGGAGAGGAGGTGGCGATAGCGGCGCTCCTTCCGTCCGGGCTGACGGGGGAGAAGAACCACGCGGGGCTCCTCGCCGGCGGCCATCTCTTCGAGCGCCAGGCGGACCTCCTCCAGGCCGGTGAAGGGGAACATCCTCTTCGCCCGCCCGTGGACCTCGCCGGCGGTCTGCGGACCGCGCAACATCAGCTCGGCGAGAATCGCCGTGCGCGCCGCGTCCAGCCCGGTCTTCTCGATGAAACGGTGCTTGTACTTCGTCGCCCGGCTCCCCGCTTCGTCCACCTCGGTCACCCAGCCGCTCCAGCGAAGCGCGTCCAACGCCTCCCGGACCGCGTCCCGTCCGTAGGCGACCACGGGATCCCGGTTCGACTTTTGATTGCACGCGTTCACCAGCGCGTTCACGGTGAGCGGATAGTACTCCGGCGTGGTCCTCTCCTTTTCGATCAGGCACCCGACGACCCGCAGCTCTCTCTCGCTCAGCTTCTCTTCTCGTTCGTCCATCTTTTACCCCGCGTCGTTCTTCGACTTCTCCTCCGCGCCGGCGCGCCTTCGTTCGCGCCCTCCGGAATCGCGGAGTATAGGCGAGGACCGGCGGATCCCGCAAGGGGAGGGGGATGGCCCCTCCCGCTTACGGCACCGAGGAGGCGCGCGATGGACCTGCGCGGATTTCGATTCGAAACGCCCTTCCCAAGGTGTAGGATGGCCGGGGACGGGCCAGCTTCGTGAACAAATCGTTGATCCGGACGACGCGCGCGGGAGATGAGTGCCTCTCCGCGAACGAATGTCGACGCCATGCCGTAGGAGGTGGACGCCATGGCCGCGGCGGAAGCGAATCGGGAAGAACTGCTCGCCGAGATCGATTCCCTTCGAAAACGTCTGAAGGACGCGGAACAGGCGGCTCGCGCGGCGTGCGAGGATCCGGGACGCCCGCGCGGCGGCGGCGCGGAGCACGGACCGGACACGCGCCTCTCCGGCGCGAAGTCCCTCTTCCACGTCATGCTGAACGCCCCCCTCGACACCATCTCCATCCTGACGCCGGACCGCCGCATTCTCCACATCAATGAAGCGGGAGCCCGCCGCCTGGGATCGACCCCGGAGGAGCTGGCCGGCCGTCTGGTGGACGACTTTTTTTCCCACCAGATCGCCGCGTCACGCAAACAATGGATCGACCATGTCGTTCGGACCGGAGAACCGGTCTTTTTCGACGACGCCCGGGGGAAGATCATCCTCTCCAACCGCCTCTATCCGGTTTTCGACGAGAACCGGCGGGTCGAGGCGGTCGTCGTCCTGGCGACGGAAATCACGCAAAGGAAACGTGAGCATGACGCGATGCTGCGGGAAAAGGAGCGCGCGGAAACCTATCTGGAACTCGCCGACGTGATGTTGATCGCCCTCGACAAGGAACAGAGGGTCACGCTCATCAACCGGAAGGGGTGCGAGATCCTGGGAGGCTCCAAGGAGAAGATCCTGGGGGAGAATTGGTTCGATCGATTCCTGCCGCCCGACCGCCGGGAAGAGGTGAAGACCGTTTATGAACAGATTATGTCGGGGAACCTGGAACCGGTTCTGCGATACGAAAACCCGATCATCCGCCTGGACGGGGAAGAACGGATCATCGCCTGGCGAAACACGCTCCTGCGAGACGCCGCCGGATCGATCATCGGCACCCTCGGTTCCGGTGAGGACATCACCGAAAAGCTGGAAGCGGAGAGGGCGCTCCGGGAGAGTGAAAAGCGGTTTCGCACGCTCTTCGAGGAATCCACCCTCGCCATCCTCATCGAGCATCCGGACGGGCGGATCGAAGCGGCCAACCCCGCGGCCTCGGCTCTCTTCGGATACGATCCCGGGGAATGGAACGGAGTCCACGCGGCCGACCTGAGCGATGAAGCCGGCCGCGCCTTCATCACCGAGCTGATCGCCCGGGGCGGCGCGCCGAAACCCTTCACGATCGAAATGACGGGGCGCCGGAAGGACGGTTCTCTCTTCCCGATGGAGGTGCATTCCTTCAACGCCGAGTTCACGGACGAGACGATTCTCTTTATCTTTGTACAAAGCATCGTCGAGAGAAAAAAGAACGAGGAGGCGATCCGCCGGAGCGAGAAACTACTGGACGACACCGGCCGCATCGCCAAGATCGGCGGCTGGGAACACGATCTCGTCACCCGCGAGGCGGTCTGGACGCGATCGCTCTACGACATCATCGAGATCGATCCCGCCGAGCGCCCGCCCGGGCCGGACGAGCATCTGAAATACTACCCCCGGGAACAGCGAAAGATTCTCGCCGAGGCGTACGAGAGGGCGGTGCGGGACGGCGTCCCCGTCGACTTGGAACTGCTCGTTCACACCGCGAAGGGGAAACCGATTTGGTGCCGCGTGTTCGGCGAACCGGTGTTCCACGAGGGCCGCTGCGTGAAGATGCGCGGCGTGTTCCAGGACATCACGGAGAAGAAAGCCGCCGAGGACGCTCTCCGGAGGAGCGAGGAGAAGTTCCGCACCATCACGAAACGCTCGACGGTCGGCGTTTATGTTGTCCGGGAGGGAAAGCTCGTTTATGTGAATCCCAGCCTGGCCGCCTCTTTCGGCTATCGGCCGGAGGAGATGACCGCCGGGTTGGGAGTGGCGGATGTGATCCACCCGGACGACCTCGATTTCGCGGCGCGGGAAATCCGCCTGAGAATGGGCGGCAAGGCGGAAAGAGGGAACGTCATCCTCAAGGGGGTCCGCAAAGACGGATCGATCATCGATCTGGACATCTCCGGCACCCCGATCGAGTACGAAGGGGGCGCCGCCCTCATGGGGACGGTGGTGGACATCACGGAGCGTCTCGCCGCGGAGAGGGCGCTTTCGGAGAGCGAGAGGCGCTTCCGAACGGTCTTCGAGAACGCGGCGGACGCCATGATCATCCGCGATCTCGAAACCGGCGCCGTCCTCGCCCCGAACGACGAAGCGGTCCGGCGCTACGGCTACGCGAGACGGGAACTGCGCGACATGGCCCTCGTGGGACTGGATGCGGAGGAGAACGCCCCCTTCACCCCCGAACAGCTCGTGGAGCTCGAGGAGAAGGGCCGCGTCTTCTTCGAAACGGTTTTCCGGCACAGGGACGGCACGCCGATCCCCACCGAGGTCAACGCCCAAGTCATCGAATACGGCGGCAAGAAACGCCTCTTCGCCGTCCATCGGGATATCTCCGAACGAAAGCGGGCGGAGAGGGAGATCGAAGACCGCCGGGCGGAACTGGAGGAGATCCTGCGTGCGATCCCCGAAGCGCTCGTTTACGCCGACATCGAGCGGCGCATCCGCCGAGTGAATCCCGCCTTCGAACACATCTTCGGCTTCCGACCGGAGGAAGTGATCGGTCAAAAGACCGAGATCCTCTATTCGGAAAAAGGGGATTTCGGGAAACAGGGGGACAAGCGCTATAACGTCGACGCCGGAAAAATGTACGAACCGTATGAAATCGACCACAAGAGGAAGAGCGGCGAGGTCTTCCCCGCCGAGGTCGTGGGGACGCCGGTACGGAACGCGTCGGGCGAAGCGGTCGGCTTTCTCGGTCTGGTCCGCGATATTACCGAGAGAAAGCGGGCCGAAGAGACGATCCGGAACGCCCTCGAGGAGATCCGCAGTTTGAAGGAAATGGTGGAGGCGGAAAACATCATCCTGCGCGAGGAGATCAAGCAGGCGCACCTCCAAGGCGAAATCATCGGCCAAAGCGAGGGCATCCGGTCCGTCCTCGTCCAGGCGGAACAGGTCGCCCCGACCGATTCCACCGTGCTGATTCTGGGCGAGACGGGGACGGGGAAAGAGCTGCTTGCCCGCGCGATCCACAGCATGAGCCCCCGGCGCGACCGCCCGATGGTCATCGTCAACTGCGCGGCCATCCCCGACTCGCTCGTGGAGAGCGAGCTGTTCGGCCACGAGAAAGGGGCGTTCACCGGAGCGGTCGCGGGTCGTGTGGGTCGCCTCGAGGTCGCCGACGGGAGCACCCTCTTCCTGGACGAGGTGGGCGACCTCCCGGCCGAGACCCAGGCGAAACTCCTGCGGGTGCTGCAGGAGGGACGCTTCGAGAAGGTCGGCAGCGACAAAACGATCCGAGTGGACGTGCGCGTCATCGCCGCTACCCACCATGACCTGGAAAAGAACGTGAAGAGCGGCTCCTTCCGGGAAGATCTTTTCTACCGGCTGAACGTGTTCCCCATCGTCGTCCCTCCCCTTCGCGAAAGGCGCGAGGACATCGAGACGCTCGTGTGGGCTTTCGTGGGGGAATTCGGGGAGAAAATGGGAAAGCGAATCGAGAGCATCTCCCGGAAGAACCTCGACACCCTTCGGAACCACTCATGGCCGGGGAACATCCGCGAGCTGCGCAACATAATCGAGCGTGCGGTCATCCTGGCGCGGGGGAAGACCTTGCACGTCGATATACCGGAGCAGCCGAGGACGAAAGAGATGGGTGCGTTCACCCTCGCCGATCGTGAGAAGGAGCACATCATCGAGGCGTTGGAGCTCTCCAACTGGCGTGTGCGCGGGAAAGGGGGCGCCGCCGATTCTCTCGGACTCAAGCCGACCACGCTGGAGGCGCGGATGAAAAAGTTGGGAATCCGAAGGCCGGAGAAGGAGTGAAAGGGGAATTCTCCTCCAAAATAATGGGTGCAATCCAAAATATCGTAGCCCACAAAACAAATCTGGCGACGGACCGACTCGCTTCCTCGCTCTATCCTCTTGATTAGAAGAAGTTAACCCACTTTCTCTCCAAGACCGCCCCATGGCACGGCCTGTGCTTCTCTACATACCTTGGAGGATTCAAATGAAATCGCAGACTGCACGGGCATGGAACGACAGCAAGGGAGCAGATCCGATGAAATACGCGCTCTCCATCTCCGAAGGTGAAACTTTTGTCCGCGTAAGAGTTTACACGAGCGTCTCCGAGGATCTCGCCCTCGAGTTCCTGCGCGCCGCATCCGCGACCGCCGACAAGAACAATGTTAAGTCGTTCCTCTTCGACGTCCGAGGGGTCCCCTGCGCGATGGGTTCCTGGGCGGCATACGAAATCGCCTATTCCAAGCTGGCTCCCCTCGGTTATCGCTGGGACTCCCGAATGGCGCTCCTCGCCTCGCCAGGAGATCAAACCTATGATTTTCTGCGGACCGTCGCGCGGAACGCGGGATATCCGTGGAAGTCCTTCTCCGACGAGGAAGAGGCGATCGCCTGGCTCGACAATAGCCGCCCGTACGAGGAAGACCGCTCCGACAAGACCGAAGCCGGCAAGAGAGATTCCGTCTGATTTCTCGCCGCCCCAGTCCTCCTCCATATCCGGATGTTGTCGACCACTCTCCTCGTTCGATGCTATCCTGAGTTCCGAGTATATTTTAAAGGCCCTTGAGAGCCCCATCCGGCGGCCGGCGGCCGATTGGCTCGCAGGCTTCCGTGGGATCGCCTGTGGGACGAAGATGAAGAGTGAGCCCCGCTGCGCGGAATGCCCCGCCTTCGCCCTGGGCGTCTTCGGCGCCCTCCCGGCGAAGGAGAGGAAGAACCTCGACCGAATCAAGGTCTCCCATCTCTATCACGCCGGAGAGATCCTCTTTAACGAGGGGAACGAGCCGCGGGAAGTTTTCTTCCTGCGCGAGGGGCGGATCAAGATCTCCAAGAGCGGCCTTCACGGAGAGGAGGTGATGCTCCGCCTTCTCGGTCCGGGTGCGATCATCGGCTACCGCCCCCTGCTCGCCGGCGAGCCTTACGCGGCGACGGCGGAAGCGGTGGAGCCTTCCCTGGTCTGTTCCATCGCGGCGCAACGGTTCATCGGCTTGATCCGGGGATTCCCCGACCTCGCCCTCCGCATTCTGGAGGAGCTGGCCCGGGAGCTCCGCGTCTCCGAGGAGGAGCTGCTGATCCGAACCCTGGAGCCGGTCCCGCGCCGCGCCGCACGACTCATTCTCTGGTTCCTCGACTCCCGGCCCGAGGGGGCGGGTCCGCCGCAGTTCACCGTTCCGGTCCCCCGAGCGGATTTGGCGGGCATGATCGGCACCGCGCCGGAAACCCTCTCCCGCACGTTGCAGGACTTCACTCGGGCGGGTCTCCTCGAAGTGGAGGGCCGGCGGTTCCGGGTGCTCGACCTCGATGCGCTCCGGAATCTGGCGGATGGTTGACGGCGGCCGGGAGAAGGGCACGCGCGCGGGCCCGCCCATGCTACTGTGTAAGAGACGGAGAACGCCGGACTTTGAACCGAACGGACCCGTCCTCCGTCTTATGAAGAGAGAACCGGGAGCCTCGTCGGGGTCCGTCCGGACCCCGCCCACCTTCGACGCTCGTCACAATCGAAAACGGGGACGCACTCCGGCCGAACCGTCCGTGATGCGTCCCCCGATTCACGGGAGGCGGACAATGAACCGTGCAAAGATGGTTCTGCGCGCGACGGCGATCCTCCTCGTTCCGCTTTGGGCGGCGCCCGCCGCCGGCTCGGGAGTCCCCGCCTTCGACGAGGCGGCGGCGCTCATTCTGAGAGGGGACGCGGAGGCCGCGCTCGCGCGATACGAGGGCTACCTCGAGAAGGAACCGGAAAGCCGCCACGCGCCGGTCGCGGCGATGGCGATCGCCAATCTCCAACTACGGGTCCGAGCGGACACGGCGGCGGCGGAAGCCGCGCTCGACAGGATCCTGGACGATTATCGCGCCACTCCATTCGCGCCGGAAGCGGCACGTGAGAAGGGGGCATGCGCGAGGACGCGTGGGGAGTGGACGGCGGCTGGCGAGTCCTTCCGTCTCGCCGCGGAGCTCGGATCGAACCGGCGCGCCCGCCAGAGCGACGACTGGTTGAACGAGGTCACCCTCTCGGCCGCGGACTGTTTCGAGCGCGCCGGCGACCGGGCGAAGGTGATCGACACCTACGAAAAGGTGATCGAGGCGTCGCCGCCGCCGGAAGTCGCCTCGTCCGCGTATTTTCATCTGGGCGAAGCGTACGAGGAGGAGGGGGACGAGATCCGCGCGGCGGAACAGTACGCCCGGGTGATCGAAAATTATCCGAGCACCGGCGGCTTCCAGACGGCCTTGGAAAAACGGGGGCTGATCGAGCGGCACCGCGAGGTGGATTGGGCGCCGGTGGAGCTGCTCCTCGAAGCGCGGGACGCCGCGGGGACCGACTTCGACGCGTCGATCCTCTGCTGCGAGAAAGTGCTCGGCTCGACGAAAAACGAAGCGTACGTCCAGTGCGCCGAGTACGGAAAGATCTTCGCCGAGACCATGCGGTCCGCCGACTACTCCGAGGGATGCCGCAAGCTCCGTGAGTACCTCGACCGATGGCCGAACGGGCTGCAGTCCGAGAGGGGGCGTTTGATCCTGGACGCCCACTGGACTCCGATCGCCGACTGGGAAGAGCAGGCGAAGGCGAACCCGGACGATCCGGAGACGGTCGGCAGGCTCGGCGCGCTCTACATCCGGGCGCGGCAGTGGGAGAGGGCGGCGGAGACCCTCGAGCGCGCGATCGCCCTCGCGCCGGACGACGAGGGCCTCCATCTACAGCGCGGCTACGCCCTCGCCGGCATGGGCCGGCCGGAAGAGGCGCTCGCATCCTTCTCCGTCTACCTGGACGCGCACCCCAACGACACGGGCGCCCTGAACCAGATCGGCTACACCTACATCGGCATGGGCCGGCCCGAGGAGTCGGTCACCTATTTCCGGCGCTACGCCGAGGCGGCGCCCGAGGAGGCGAACTCCCACGACAGCTACGGCGAGGGGCTACTCCTCTCCGGACGCGCCGAGGAGGCGCTCGCCCAGTACGAGCGGGCGGTGGAGCTGGACCCCAACTTCTCCAACTCCTGGTTCATGCTCGGCCGGGTGAACCGTGAGATGGGCCGCGACCAAAAGGCGATCGAGGCGTACGAGACTTTCCTGGAGCAGAGCCCGAACGGCCCCCAGGCGGACGAAGCGCGGGAGGCGATCCGGGAGATGCGGGCGAAATGACGAGGAGGAGCGAAACGATGCAACAGGACTGGACGCGAAGGGAATTCCTGAAGCGGAGCGCGGCCTTCGCCGCCGGCGCCGCCGTGTCGACCGGGCTCCCCCTCCGCGCCCTCGCGGGCGTGCGGGAGCCTTACAAGCCCGCCATCGACCTCGCGGTCGCCTCGGGTGCTTCACCGGTGAAGAACACGTTGGCGGCGGTGGAGAAGCTGGGCGGTTTCGGCAAGTTCGTACGGCCCGGGGACAAGGTGGCGCTGAAGCCGAACCCGATCGGCGCCTCGCCCCCCGAGCAGGCGATCAACACTCATCCGGAGATGATCGGCGCGGTGGTGAAAGGGTGCCTCGGCGCCGGCGCCGCCCGGGTGATCGTCCTCTCCCACGACTCGCCGGACTGGTTCGAGGGGAACGGAACCGCCGAGGCGGTGCGCCGGGCGGGCGGGATCGTGAAACCGATCAACGACCGGGCGGATTACGTGGAGATACCGCTGCCGCGGGCGCGGCTCCTCCATTCGGTGGAGATCGCCCGCGACATCGCCGAGGCGGACGTCTTCATCAACATGCCGATCGCCAAGCACCACGCCGGCGCGCGGGTCACCTTCGCCATGAAGAATCTGATGGGGGCGAACTGGGACAGGATCATCCTGCACCGTCTCGACCTGCAGGCGACCATCGCCGAGCTGGCGACGGCGGTGCGCCACGACCTGATCATTATGGACGCGAACCACGCCCTCCTTACGAACGGTCCGAGCGGTCCCGGGCGGGTGTCGCGCCCCCAGACTGTGATCGCCGGCGTCGATCCCGTCGCCGTGGACGCCTGGGCCTGCCGTTATCTCGACGTGCGCCCCGAGTCGGTCGGTCACATCCGCCACGCCTGGGAGCTGGGGGTCGGCGAGATGAACCTGGATCGCCTCAAGATCGACGAGTTCGCCGCGTAGAGCGCGAGGAAAATCGATGGATCGACGCGGGGGCGCCGCCGGGCGCCCCCCTTTTTTGTCGGCGTATGGGGTGCGAGCGCCCGCCCCTTCCTCTTTCCTTCTCCCTGGTCCCCGCCCGCGCTTTCCGCTATGCTGGCCGGGCGGCCGGCGGCGGCGAGCGCCGTCCCGCGCGCCCGGCCCTCCCCCACCGGGGAACGGGCGGAAACGACACACCGCGAACGCGCGCACAAGAGGGGGATTCGATTTGGCGCCCGAGCATCCGACCGCCTCCGCGTCCGGCCCGGCCGACCGATCCACGGGCGAACTCTTCGGCCATCCGAGGGGCCTCTTCGTTCTCTTCTTCGCCGAACTCTGGGAACGGTTCAGCTTTTACGGGATGCGGGCGCTCCTGGTGCTCTACATGACCAAGGCGCTCCTCTACGCCGACGAGCTGGCGAACGGCACCTACGGCGCCTACATCGGCTTCGTCTACGCCACACCGCTGATCGGCGGGATGCTCGCCGACCGGTTCCTCGGCTACCGCCGGGCGATCCTGATCGGCGGGATTCTGATGTCCTTCGGCCATTTCGCCATGGCGATCGAGCACCCGGTCTTCTTCTTCGGCGCCATGGCGCTCATCATCGCCGGGAACGGCTTCTTCAAGCCGAACATCTCCACCCTCGTCGGCCGCCTCTACGACCGAGACGACCCGCGCCGGGACGGCGCCTTCACCATCTTTTACATGGGAATCAACATCGGCGCGGGCCTATCGCCCCTCCTCTGCGGCTACCTGGGCGAACGGATCGGTTGGCACTGGGGATTCACCCTCGCCGGCGTCGGCATGCTGGTCGGCCTCGCCGTGTTCGCGGCCGGCGGGCGCTACCTGGGTGGACACGGGCTCCCGCCGCGGCCGGAGGTGTTCCGCGAGAGCTGGTCCGGCTTCCGGAAAATCTGGGCGCTCTACATCGGCATCGCCGCCTTCGTCCCCTTCGCCGCCTACATGCTCACCCGCCCCGCCTGGGTGCAAAGCGGGGTGTACATCATCGGTCCCCTCTTCGTCGCCTACATCGTTTACGAGGCGATACGGAGCCCCGCGGCGGAGCGGGGGCGGCTCTTCGCCATCCTGGTGCTGATTCTCTTCTCCATCACCTTCTGGGCCTGTTTCGAACAGGCGGGCAGCTCGATCAACCTCTTCACGGACCGGCACGTGGACCGGCACGTTTTCGGCTGGGAGATCCCCGCCTCCTGGTTCCAATCGGTGAACCCGGCGTTCATCATTCTGCTGGCGATCCCCTTCTCGGCGCTCTGGATCCGGCTCGGGCGCGCCGGAAGGAACCCGGCGGCGCCGGTCAAGTTCGGCTTCGGGCTTCTGCAGCTCGCCGCCGGTTTCGTGGCGCTGGTGATCGCCGCCAAGACGATCGGGAACGGGGACAAGGCGGGGATGATTTGGGTGATGATCGCCTACCTGCTCCACACCACCGGCGAGCTCTGTCTCTCACCGGTCGGGCTTTCGACGGTGACCAAGCTCTCGCCGGTACGACTGGTCGGCCTGATGATGGGGGTCTGGTTCCTCAGCAACGCCTTCGCGGGCGTGCTTTCCGGTCAAATCGCGGCGCTCACCGGCGCCGAGGCGGGGTATGAGCGCGTCTTCCAGATGATCGTGTTCTTCGCCGGCGGCGCGGGGCTCCTCCTGCTCCTTCTCTCGCCGCTGATCAAACGACTGGAGCACGGAGCGGAATAACAAAGGCGTCCCCCGGGGCGCGGGCGGGAGAGGCGGCCCGGCGGGCCGAGGTTTCCCCGCGGTCGCGCCGGGCGGATCGATGAAAAAGGAGTGCGGATCGTGGCCGAACAAAAAACGGGATTCGTCGCACAGATCAAAAGCTTCCCCAAGGCCTTCTGGGTCGCCAACACGATGGAGATCTTCGAGCGGATGTCCTGGTACGGGTGGTTCACGGTGATGGCGGTTTACGTCACCGGGAGCGTGGCCACCGGCGGCCTCGGCTTCTCCACCGAGCTTCGCGGGACGCTGCAGGCGATCATCCCCTTCTTCCTCTACCTGCTGCCGGTGCTGACCGGGGCCCTGGCGGATCGTTATGGTTTCAAGAGAATGTTCATCATCGCCTACGCGATCATGATCGTCTCCTATTACCTGCTCGGCCAGTTCACCTCGCTTCCCGGCTTCGTCTTCGCCTTCACGCTGGTGGCGATCGGCGCGGCGATCTTCAAGCCGGTGGTGGTCGGCACGGTGGCGCGCGTCACCAACGACGCGAACTCGTCGACCGGCTTCGGCATCTTCTACATGATGGTGAACGTGGGCGGCTTCCTGGGGCCGATCATCGCCGGCCGGATTCGCGGCTGGGGATGGGAGTGGGTCTTCGTCGCCTGCAGCGGCTGGGCGGTGCTCAACATGCTGCTCGTTCTGATCTTCTACAAGGAGCCGGCGCGCGAATCGGCGGACGTGCGGAAACTGAGCAAGGTGCTGGACGGCCTGGTGGAAGTGCTCGGCAACCTCCGCTTCTTCATCACCGTGGGGATCGTCCTTGTCGGCCTGGTGCTCGCCAGCGTCTTCAACAGCCTGGAGGTGTCCTGGTTCTCCTGGGGGTGGGCCGGCGTCGTCCTGGCGCTCTGGATCGCGGCGAACCTGCTCATCGACCTGGCCCTTCCGAAAGAGGGCGAACAGGCGGAGGCGGGACCGAAACGGAATCCGCTGGCGAGGCGGATGCGCTGCAGCAACTGGCGCTTCGCCCTCTTCCTGCTGATCATGTCCGGCTTCTGGACGAGCTTCAACCAGATCTTCTACACCATGCCCGAATACATCCGGGACTTCACCGAGACGCGTCCGATGATCCACGCCGCCGAGCGGATTTTCGGCAAGAGCGATCCCGACGATCCGACCCGCGGGGTGGCGAGCAACATGGCGACCATCAACGACGCGGAAAGGCAAGAGATCGTGCGGGTCGTCCAGGAGCTGAAGGACGCCCTCGCGCCGGGCGAAACGCCCCGGTCCGAGCTGTTCCTCACCCTGCCGAGGGCGCGTTTCGACGCGCTCGCGGAGGGCGCCGACGCGGCGGTGCGCAATGCCTTTCCGCCGGCACTCGATCGTGAGGAGTTGGCGGAGAGACTGCGCGTCGCCGACCCGTCGCAGATCCTGGGACTCGTCGAGAGCGCGCGCAAATCTCTCGGGACCGGATGGCGCGCCGACCTCGAGAGGGAATCGCTGGAGCAAACCTCCCGCACTCTTCTCTACAGCAAGGTACGCTTGGCGCCGGACCGCCTCCGCAAAATCGTCGAGACCGAACCGAACGTGGATCGGGCGACGAACCGGATCATCGTCGCCGGCAGGCAGATGAACCCGGAGTACATCGTCAACATCAACGCCCTCGGGATCGTCCTCTTCCAGGTGCTGGTCTCCTTCCTGATGGGGCGGTTCCACCGCTTCACCACCATGATCGTCGGCATGTTGATCGCCGCGGTGGGAATCGGCTTCTCGGCGCTCGCTGGCACGGAGGGGATGATCGGCGCCGGCGGCCTCGTCTGGATCGTGGCGGCGGGCATTCTGACGTTCTCCTTCGGCGAAATGATGGCGAGCCCGACGAGCCAGGAGTACGTGGGCCGCATCGCCCCGGCGAACAAGAAGGCGCTCTACATGGGCTACTACTTCGTGGCGACCGCGCTCGGCAACCTCTTCGGCGGGATCCTCTCGGGCCAGTTCTACGGAACGCTGGCGCGGGACATGCAGCGCCCGGACCTGATGTGGCTCTGCTTCGGCGGCGTCATGCTGTTTACGGCTCTGATCTTCGTGGCTTACAACCGCTTCGCGCTGCCGAGGTCCCGGCCGGACTCCTTGACCGGCTAGGGCGGACGCGCGATCATCGATCACGAGAAGGCCCGGCGCAGCGCGCGCCGGGCCGTTTCTCTTCCCGGTCGATTTCTCGGTGGAAGGACGGGGCGGCGGATTGTTTATAATGGGGGGCGAACGATCGGAACGCCACGCGAAACCTCGACTACGAAAGGGAGCGACGTCATGAATGGCAGGCCCTCCGCGCGAATTGTTTTGCTGTTGCTCTTCCTTTTCGCGACGATCTTCCCTCTCTCCTCCGCGCGCGCCGCCGGGAAGGCGGGCCTTTATCTCATCCGGATGGAGCCCTACGGCGCCGACGCCGAGGAATACAGCCGTCCCGGTTGGGGCGGAGGCGCGCACGTCGTCGCCCCCATCCCCGATGTGAACCAGCTCCTCGCGGGAACGGCGGGCCTCGAATTCGTGAACCTCATGACCGAGACCAAAAAGTTCCGAGACTCGGTCACCGGTCTTCGTACGGAACAGCAGACGAGTCAGAATTACGGCCGTCTTTACGTGGGCGCCGAGATCGGCCCGCACGGCGGCGGTTTCTTCCGTCCCCACGTAGGAACCAACATCGCCTGGACCTTCTATTGGATCGACACGGACGTGGTGATTCCGGACGACTCGGCCCGGGAGAACGAGATCCGGCAGGACCTGGAGTCGGAGTGGGAGAACGCCTTCGGCTGGGACGTGACGATCGGCTTGGACCTCAACTTCTCGAACAAAGTCCCCGTCGAGATCGGCGTCCGCTACATGAAGAGTTTCGGCGTCCCCCAACAGCTCGGCGACAAGGCGGAGAAGATCCATCCGGAGTATTTCCAGGTCTACGCCGGCGTCGGCGTCTCCTTCGACGCGTTCCGGAAAAGCTGACGCCGGCGCGTCTCGCCGCTCGGCCCGGGGCGCGCGGCGCGGCCGCCGATTCCCCTTTTCCCTGGATCCCCTCCGAGGCGGGCCGTAGAATCGCCCCGTTGAAGTCGCCTTTCGAGAACGCGGCGACCGCCGCGCGGGGAGCACGACCATGACGCGCACCAAAATCGTCTGCACCATAGGCCCGGCGTCGAGTTCGCCGGAGCGGATCGAAGGCCTGATCGAGGCGGGGATGGACGTGGCGCGGCTCAATTTCTCCCACGGGAGCCTCGAGGACCACGGGCGCACCATCGAAATCATCCGCGAAGCCGCGGCGCGGGCGGGGCGCCCCGTGGCGATCCTGCAAGACCTGGCGGGCCCCAAGATCCGGATCGGTCCGATCGAGGAAGGCCCCGTGCTCTTGGAGACCGGCGCCACCTTCACGCTCACCGCGCGGGTGGTGGTGGGGAACGCCGAGCGCGTCTCGGTCAGCTATCGCGGACTACCGGGGGACGTGCGCGTCGGCGACCCGCTGCTTCTCGCCGACGGCGCGATCGAACTGGCGGTGCTTCGCGTCGACGGCGACGAGATCCTCTGTCGCGTCGTGGTCGGCGGCCCCCTCACCAGCCGAAAAGGGATCAACCTCCCGACCCGCACCATCCAGGCGCCGATCCTCACGGCGAAGGACCTGGAGGATCTCGCCTTCGGCGCCGAGCGGAACGTGGATTACGTGGCGCTCTCCTTCGTTCGGAACCGGGAAGACGTGGAGATCGCCCGCGCCGCCCTGCGGAAGACGGGCGCGTCGATTCCGCTCATCGCCAAGATCGAAAAGCACGAGGCGGTGGACCGTTTCGACGAGATCCTCCCCGTCGTGAACGGCGTGATGATCGCCCGAGGCGACCTGGGCGTGGAGATCCCCATCGAGCGCGTGCCGGAAGTGCAGAAGCGGTTGATCGGGCGGAGCAACCGCGCGGGTGCGCCGGTGATCACCGCCACGCAGATGCTCCGCTCCATGGTCGAGAACCCCCGCCCCACGCGGGCGGAGGTGACCGACGTGGCGAACGCCATCCTCGACGGCACCGACGCGGTGATGCTCTCCGAGGAGACCGCCGTGGGTCGTTATCCGGTGGAGGCGGTTCGCATGATGAAACGGATCGCCGTCGAAACGGAGCGGATGTTTCCACACAAGGAATGGATGCTCCGCTTCGACCGTCGCGGGACGATGACCCCCGAGGAAGCGGTGGCGATCGGCGCCTGCCAGATGGCGGAAAAGGTGCGCGCCTGCGCGATCGTGACGCACACCGTTTCGGGGAGCACCACGCGGCTCGTGGCGCGCTACCGGCCGCGTCATCCGATTCTGGCGCTGACGCCGGACGAGAGCACTTGGCGCCGCCTCGCCCTGGTCTGGGGGGTGATCCCGAAACGCGTCGACGGCGGGAACACGGAATCGGATCTGGTGGCGAGCACGCTCGAGCAGGTCCGGAACGCGGGATTCGCCAAACCGGGGCAGGCGGTGGTGATCACCGCCGGGATGCCGCTCTACGAGCCGGGAACCACGAACTGGATCCGCGTCGCGACCCTTTAGCCCGGACCATGCACGAAGTTCCTACTGCGGAACCGGCCGGAACGCCTATGATTCATGGAAGAGTGAACGCCGGCGCCGGGGTGCGGCGCCCGGGAAGCGAGAGACGCGAGACATGAAGCCGATCTACCTCGATTACAACGCGACCACGCCGATCGCGCCGGAAGCGGCGGACGCGATGATCCCCTACATCCGCGAGCATTTCGGGAATCCCTCCAGCGGCCATCCCTTCGGCGCGCTCGCCAAGCGGGCGGTCGAGCAGGCGCGGGCGGATGTGGCGGCGCTTCTCGGCGCGGATCCGGGAGAAATCGTCTTCACGGGCGGCGGAACGGAGAGCAACAACCTCGCCCTGCTCGGCGGAGCGCTCGCCCGGCGCGACCGCGGCCGTCACGTCATCACTTCCACCATCGAGCATCCCGCGGTGACCGAGGTGTGCGCCGAGCTGGAGAAGCGCGGCTTCCGCGTCACCCGCCTCGCGGTGGACGAGAGAGGGTTCCTCCATCCGGACCGCCTGCGCGAGGCGATCGACGACGACACCATCCTTGTCACCTTCATGCTCGCCAACAACGAAGTGGGGACGATCCTGCCGGTGCGCGAGCTGGCGGAGATCGCGCACGAGCGCGGCGCACTCGTCCACACCGACGCGGCGCAGGCGATGGGGAAGATTCCGGTCCGCGTGGACGATCTCGGCGTGGACCTCCTCTCCGTGGCGGGGCACAAGCTCTACGCGCCGAAAGGGGTGGGCGCGCTCTACATCCGCTCCGGCGCGCGAATCGAGAAGATCCTTCACGGCGCCGATCACGAGCGCGGCCTTCGCCCGGGGACGGAGAACGTGCCGGAGATCGTCGGCCTCGGCGCCGCCTGCCGCGTCGCGGGGGAACGGCTCGAGGAACACATGAGCGCCATGATCCGCGCGCGGGACCGCCTGCACGAGGCGATTCTCCGCGAAGTGGGCGAGAAAAACGTCCGCATGAACGGCCACCCGGTCCACCGCCTCCCGAACACGCTCAGCCTCTCCTTCCGCGGCGTCGAAGCGGACACGCTGCTCACCGAGATCGGCGATCGCGTCGCCGCGTCGGCGGGGGCGGCGTGTCATACCGAGGAGGTGGACATCTCCCCCGTGCTGCAGGCGATGGGGGTGCCGGTGGAGTGGGCGATGGGGACGGTCCGCCTCACCACGGGGCGGGGCACGACCGACGACGACGTGGACCGCGCGGCGAAGATCATCGGCGAGGCGGTGAGGCGTCTCCTTCCGGAGGGGGAGGGCGCCCCCGTCTCCGCCGCTTCCGGCGAGAACGCCGACGTCCGCCTCACCCAATACACTCACGGCCTCGGCTGCGCCTGCAAGCTCCGCCCCCAGGATTTGGAGAAGGTGCTCCGCAACCTTCCGCGTCCCGAGGATCCCAACCTCCTCGTCGGCGCCGACAAGTCGGACGACGCAGCGGTCTACCGCG
Organism: Candidatus Eisenbacteria bacterium; assembly: GCA_016930695.1. Lineage (NCBI taxonomy): Bacteria > Candidatus Eiseniibacteriota > Candidatus Eiseniibacteriota bacterium. Next base: position 29,272 of record JAFGGD010000058.1, on the reverse strand, counting down.
TCTCCGACGAGCTGGCGATCGTGCAAACCGTCGATTTCTTCACGCCCGTCGTGGACGATCCCTACCGCTTCGGCGCCGCCTCGGCGGCCAACTCGCTGAGCGACGTCTACGCCATGGGCGCCCGCCCGGTCTTCGCGCTGAACGTGGTCGGTTTCCCCGCGGGGCGACTTCCCCTCCGCGTGTTGGAGAGGATCCTCGAAGGGGCGTTCGACAAGGCGCGCGAGGCGGGGGTGATCATCGCCGGCGGCCACACCGTGGACGACACGGAACCGAAGTTCGGGCTCGCCGTCACAGGCTTCGTCCATCCGGACCGTCTCGTGCGGAACGACGGCGCGCGTGCCGGCGACGCGCTCGTCCTCACCAAGCCGATCGGCGTCGGCGTGCTCGCCACGGCGGTGAAGCGCGGCCTCGCCGAAGAGGGAACGGCGGAGAAAATCGCGGACCTGATGGCGGAGTTGAACCGGGCGGCGGCGGAGGCGATGGAAGCGATCGGTGCGAGCGCCTGCACCGACGTCACCGGCTTCGGCCTCCTCGGCCATCTGCACGAAATGACCGCCGGGAGCGGCGTCGACGCGGAGATCCGCGCCTCGGCCGTGCCGCGCCTCGAAGAGGCGCTCCGTTGGATCGCCGCGGGGGTCGTCCCCGGCGGGACGGAAAACAACCTGGAATTCGTCCTCCCCCACGTCGACTTCGACGCCGATGTCCCCGAGGGAGAGCGCGTCCTCCTCGCCGACGCCCAGACCTCCGGCGGGCTCCTCATCGCCCTACCGGAAAAGAAAGCCGGCGCGCTCCTGGAAGACCTTCGCAAGCGCGGCGTGCGCGAAGCCGCCCTCATCGGCCGCTTCACCGCAAAGGGGACGGGAAGGATCCGAGTCGCGCGCTAAAGCGCGCGGCCCCATCTCCGCCGCCGGCGGCGCGCGAAGAAAAACACGCTCTTCTCTTTTTTCATGAACCTTTTCGCGTCCTCCCGCGTCTATCTCTATGTAACCCGACGCGCATCCCCTCTCCCCACGCCGGCCTCCCGCCCACCCCGGCCGACGGAAAGGCGCGGCGGACGAACCGAACGACAGAGTCTCCACGAACCGTGAACGAGGTTCACACTCCGGATGAAGATGCGAAACAAACCCGTGCAGTGGGAAATCGGGATCTTCTTCGCCGCGCTTGCGGTGATCATCGCCTGGAGCGACGGCGGGCGGGATCGGGGCTCGGCGGCGGCGTGGGAGAATACCTTCTCTCCGGCCGACTCATCCCTTCCGGTCAAAGAGATCGGCCCCGCCGCCCCCTGGCTCCGGATCTCCCTCGACGATTCCACCCGTCAACGCCGGTTGACGCCGGCAATCGATCGCGTCACCCGTCTCGGAGAGGACGTCACGGACGGCGCCGGCGACCACAACGACAACGATGCCGAGGGGGTCTTTCGCTGCGTTTGCTGCGGCCAGCCCCTTTTCCATTCCAACGCGAAGTCCACCTCCGGAACCGGTTGGCTCAGCTTCGAGCGATGCATCGGCGACGATGGGACACCCTCGGCTCAAAACAGCCGTCTCGGAAGCATGTGGAGCGAGGTAGTCTGCGGGCGCTGCGGCTCCCATGTGGGATACCTCTTCCCCGACGAGACGAGTCCCACCGAGGTCCGTTACCGGATCAGCGGAGACGCCCTCGTCTTCGATCCCGGGGCGACGGATACCTCGAAAACGTCGCTCTGCGGGACCGGCGGCGGCGGAACGCCGATCCCATCGGAAAACTGGGGCGTGGGACATAGTTACTCCCGCCGTTACGGTTTTTCGCACCTCTACGGAAACGCGATCGAGGAGGACGTGACGCGGATCGGGCGATAAACCCGACCTGGCCGGGACCCTACCCTTGCGCACCACAAGGCGTCCCGGCCACCCCTCCCTCCCCCGCCCGCCGGCGCCGACGGATTCGTCCGAAAGCCCGGCGGGCTTTTCGCGCTTTCGCCGCCGCCGCCCCGCCTCCGCTTGCGCCGCGCGGGAAAACGAATCATCTTTAAGAGAGAGCAACGGCGGAAACGCCCCCGGATCACTCCCCCCCACCCCCCGACCGGTTTGTTCGGTGTTTACAGAGCGCGTGAAAAGAGGAGAAACGGGATGAGAAGGGTGGGCATTACGGCCGGCGCGCTTTTTCTCCTGCTTTCGATCGACATCGGTTGCGAGGCGGAGCGGCGCGCGGCGACGGCGGGTTCCTGCGCCGCGGGCGCGTGGACCTCGCCGGGGGAGACGAACATGACATACGACATCCGTAAAACCGACGAGGAATGGAAACGGGAACTGACGCCGGAGCAGTACACGGTCACGCGCCTCAAGGGGACCGAGCCTCCTTGGAGCGGCGCCCTTCTGCACAACAAGGAAAAGGGAACCTATTTTTGCGCCGCCTGCGGTCAGCCCGCATTCTCTTCTGATGTAAAATATGACTCCGGAAGCGGCTGGCCCAGCTTCCGGCGGCCGCTCGGCGAAAACAACCTGAAGGAGATTTCGGATCCGTCTCTCGGCATGCGGCGGACCGAGGTCGTCTGCGCCCGGTGCGGCGCCCACATGGGACACGTCTTCGACGACGGGCCTCCGCCGGAAGGACTCCGTTACTGCATCAACTCGGCGGCCCTTCGCTTCGAGAAGGCGGCGGAAGCAGAACGGCCGTAACGACGGTCCGGCAAGGCGCGGCCCCGCCATTCGACAACACAACCCATTACATAACAATCTGTTGCGCTACCCCATGCCCTCTCGCGCCCGTTGTACTACATCTAGGGATGAGGATCCACCCCGCCCGGCCGGAAGAGGGGAGCGGGGACACCGGTTCGGCATTCGCCCCGCCGGATCGGCGCGCTTTGCGTCAGGGGCGGCACGGCGGCGGAAAGGCATTGCGTCATGGAAAAGAGCGAGCGAAAAACGGACGTGCTGATCATCGGCGGCGGACCGGCGGGCACCCAGGCGGCCCGCCTCATCAAGGAAAAGAGCCCGGAGACGACGGTGACCATGCTTCGCCCGGAAAGCCACTCCCTCGTGTACTGCGCGATCCCCTATGCGATCGAGGGACTCTTCCCGCTCGCGAGCACCTTCAAGAGCGACGATTTGGTCACGGGCGTCGGCGTCGAGATGATCCGGCAAAAGGCGGTTCGCGTCGATCCGGACACGCGAACGGTGACCCTGGACGACGGCGGCGCGGTTCGTTACGAGAAGCTCTTCATCGCCACAGGCGCTCTTCCCCTGAAGCCGAATCTTCCGGGGGCGGACCTGGAGAACATCTTCACCGTCAAGACGGCGGAGGACGCTCTGGCGATCATGCGCCGGCTGCAGGGAGGCGTCGAGTGCGATCCTCTCCGCCCGCCGAAGAGAGACGGCGATCCGATCCGGGCGGTGGTGATCGGCGCCGGTGCGATCGGCCTGGAGCAAGCCGCCGCCTACCGCGCCCACGACGTGGAGGTCGATCTGGTGGAGATGGCGCCGCACCCGCTGCCGAATCTGATCGACGCCGACATGGCCGGCGACGTGATCCGCGAGATGGAGAGACTGGGCGTCCGCCTTCATCTCGGCGCCGCCGTGGAGAGATTCCTGGGCGAGAAGCATCTGGCGGGCGTCGTCCTGTCGAACGGGGAGAAGATCGATCTGCGACCGGGACGGGACTTCGCGGTCCTCGCCGTGGGCATGCGGCCGGATTTGCGATGCGCCGAAGGGATCGGCCTCGACATCGACCGGGACGGGATCGTCGTGGACGACCGGATGCGGACCCGGGTGCCGAACATCTGGGCCGCGGGCGACTGCGTCGCTTTCAAGTCGGGGGTGGACGGTCGGCCCATCGGCGGGAAGCTGGCCACCAACGCCGTGCCGATGGGAAAGACGGCGGCCATGGACATGCTCGGCCTGGAGACCCATTACCCCGGCTTTTTCAACGGCGCGGTCACGGTGGCGGGGAATCTCCGCGTCGGCGGCACCGGCTTCACCGAGGCGACGGCGCGATCGCGCGGTTTCCGCACTCTCTCGACCTTCGGAGAAACCGCCACCCGCTTCCCGATGATGCCGGGCGCGGGCAAGGTCCGGGTGAAACTGGTCTTCGATCGGGAATCCCGGCGCATTCTGGGGGGGCAGGTGATCGGCGACGAAGCGGTGGCGGAGCGAACCGATCTCCTCACCCTCGCCGTCCAACACCGCCTCGTGGCGCGGGATCTCTCCCGGTTCAGCTACTGCGCGCAACCCTGGCAGACCTTCTACCCCGCCCGGAACGCGATCGTCGAGGCGGCGACGCGGGCCGCCGAGACGCCTTGCGACGGAGAGGGGTGACGGGACAAGGAAAAGCGGACGTGACCGGGGAGGGTGACGCGGCTATAATGGCCCCGTGGGACAACATCCGGAACCGGTCCGTCCCTTCTCTCCGTCCCGGCGACGATCGGGACGCGATCGGGGGAGGCGCCGGTCCGTCAGGGGGATGGGTATCGTGTTTGCCTTTCGCGCCGCCGCCCGAAAAACGGCCCTTTCGTTCGCGGTAGCCGCTCTCGTCGCTTCCGGCGGTTGCGCCGGATCCAAGGACGCCGCGGGGACCAACATCCTGCTCGTCACTCTCGACACCACCCGGGCGGACTATCTGAGTTGCTATGGCTATCAAGGACCGGTCCGGGCCACCCCGAACCTCGATTCCCTCGCCGCCGACGGCGTCCGCTTCGACAGGGCGATCTCCGCGTCGGCCGCCACGCCCGTCTCCCACGCCACGATCCTCACCGGCGTCTACCCCTACCGCCACGGCGTTCGCGTGATCTACGCCGAGGAAGGCTACTTCCTCGCCGACTCGGTGGCGACGCTCGCGTCGATCCTCGGTGAAAAGGGATGGGACACGGGCGCCGTGCTCAGCTCCTTCACCGTCTCCGAGTTCTACGGCTTCGACCGCGGATTCCGCTATTTCGACAGCGGGATATCGGACGATCCGGAAGCGGCCTTCCGGCCGAAGGGGAACGGGCTCTGGGGCTGGGAGGTGGAGAAGAACCAGCGCCGCTCCGACGCGACCACCGACGAGGCGATCCGCTGGCTGGAGGGAGCGAAACGCCCCTTCTGTCTTTGGGTGCACTACTGGGACCCGCACGACGAAAGGCTCCTTCCCCCCGAGGAAAACCAGCGGCTCTTCGAGACGGACACGAAAGACATCTACGAGAGGAAACGGCTGCAGTACGCCGGCGAGATCCATTACATGGATTCCCAGTTCGGGCGGCTGATCCGGCGGTTGAAGGAGAGCGGCGAATACGACAACACGGCGATCGTGGTGGTGGCGGATCACGGCGAGGGACTCGGCGACCACGGCTGGTGGAACCACAGGATTCTCTACCAGGAACAGATCCGCGTTCCCCTGATCGCCAAGATTCCCGGATGGCCGGCGGGAGAGGAGATCGCCGCCGCGGTGCGGTCCGCCGACACGATGCCCACGCTGCTCGCCGCGGCCGGCGTGGCGCCCCCGCCCGGACTGGACGGCCGGGACATGACGCCCGTGGTGCTCGGCGAGGAGGAGGAGCCGCGCACCGCCTACGCGGACGCGATCAACCTGTACGACCTCAACGCCGGCATGGTGCGGCTCCGCCCGGACGACAGCCTGCTCCACTCGTTGATCGACGGCGATTGGAAGCTGATCCACCGTCCCCTCCTCGAGGGGAAGGACGAGCTGTACCGCCTCTCGTCGGATCCGCGCGAGGAGACGAACCTCGTCGAGGAGGAGCCGGATCGGGCGACCCGCCTCCGCGAGGCGCTGGACCGTTTCAACGGATACGTCCGCGACTCGTTGGGCGAGGCCGCCGACCCGGAGACGTTGGAGCGCCTGAAGGCCCTCGGCTATGTGGGCGATTGAGAATCCCGGCGCCTCCCCGCGACCGGCTCCGGAGGGAGATCCGCCCGGCAAAACGCCCGCCATCCTCCTCCTCGGCTGGCTCGCCCTCCTTCTACCCTGGGCATGGCTGGTCCGCCGGTTCTGGTTCGTCACCGACGACGCCTATATCTCCTTCCGCTACGCGCGCAATCTCGCCTCCGGCCTTGGCCTTCGCTACAACCCGGGCGAACACCCGCCGGTTGAGGGTTACAGCGACTTTCTCTGGGTGATCCTCTGCTCGCTTTTCGAGCGCCTGCGCCTCGACATCGAAACCGCGCCCCTTATCCTGTCGGCGGCCTGCGGCGCCCTTCTCCTTTTCCTGGTTTTCCGGCTCCTGCTCTTCCGCTTCCGCATGCATCCGCTCCCCGCTTTCCTCGGCGCCCTCTCCCTCGCCGCCGCCCCCTCCTTCGCGCTCTGGTCCACCGGCGGATTGGAGACGATCCCCTTCGCGCTCCTCCTCTTCCTCGCCGCCGAGAGGATGCTCCTCCGCCGCACCGGGTCGGCGCCTCTCGCCGGGGCGATTCCCGGGCTCGCCGCGGCGCTGATGCGTACCGAGGGGATCTTTTGGGCGGCCGGAATCGGCGTCCTCGCCTGGATGCTCGGCGGGGGCGAGGGACGCATGAACCGGCGGGCCGCCCTCCGTTACTTCGCGGTGGTGCTCGCGGGATACGCGGTCTACTTCGCCGCGCGCTACGCCTATTACGGAGAGCCCCTCGCCAACACGGCCTACGTGAAAGCGGGGCTCGGCGGCGCCGTGTTTCTCCGCGGGGCCCGTTATGTCGCCTCCTATTTCCTCGCTTTTCTCGTCCCCTTCTTCATCGTCCCCGGCTTTTTCGCGGCGCGGCGGCGGGCGGGAGGGAAAACCGCCCTCGCATTGGCCGCTCTCGCGGCGGCGAACATCGCCTACGCGGTCGCCGTGGGCGGGGATTGGATGGCGATGGGGCGGATTCTGCTCCCCGCGCTTATCGTGCCCGGGGCGATTCTGATCGCCTTTCTGCTCGACGCGGTCCGCGACGGAGGGGGCGCCCGGCGAAGCGCCGCCGCGGCTCTCCTCGGCGGGGCGATCGTCGCCATGGGCGTCCTCCCCGCTTTCAACATCCACGCGTTCCCACGATCCTTCCTGGCGAAGCTGGACTTCCGCTACCACGCCAGCGCTTTCCGCACCGAGAGAGAGCAATGGGAACAGATGGTCCTCACCAAATCGATCTGGAAATTCTTCGGGAAACAGCTGAAAGAGATCGCCGCGCCGGGCGAGAGCTGCGCCTGCGGAGCCATCGGGGCGATCGGCTACTACTCCGGTTTATACGTATACGACACGAACGGGCTGGTGACGCCCGCCGTCGCGAAGGGGGAATCGGCGGCGGAGGCGCGCTCGCCGGGACACGACAAGCACGTCCCTCTCACATTTTTCATGGATGAAAAACCGACCTACCTGCTCCACGTCACCCCCATGACGAGCAACGTGGCTCTGTCGATGATCCGCCGCTGGCGCGGCGGCCCCTACGGACGGGATTACGTGGCGGCGTCGATTCCCCTCACACAAGAGAGAGGCGCTCCCCCGACCGCCCTTCTCTATTTCCGCCGCATTCGCCCCGAGGAGGATCCGGGAGAGGCGTGGCGGCTCTTCCTCGACGGCTTCTCCGCACGCTGACCGACACGACCGGGCGCCGGCGACCGCGCCGGCATCGGGGTCTTACCCGCCCTCCCCGGCCGCTTGATCGATCCTGTCCCGGATCGCATGCGCCCGCGCCCGCAGCTCGTCGCTTTCCGCCGTTTCGATGACCCGCAAGAGAAGTTCCCGAGCGCCGGACGGATTACCTTCCCGAATAAACCTCTGGGCGCGCCGGAGGAGGACCTCGTTCGGATCGAGCGGCGAGCGCCCCCGGATCTCCGCCAACGCCTCTTGCAGGCGCGCATCCAGGCCGGGATCTCTCGTTTCACCCCTCTCCTCCTCCAGCTCCTGAATCGCCTCGTCGGGGAAACCCTCCGCCTCGCGCGCGAGGGCGCGGGCGATCCGGTCCTCCACCATCGCCAGCCGCGCCGTCCGCGCGATCTCCGGATCCCGCGAATAGCGGAGGCGGGTCCTCTCCAAGGCTTCCGCGTCCTCCCGGGCGCCGTATCGGAGGAAGAGGAGGAGGAGCCTGAGGGCGATCGAGTCGTCGTTCGGCGCGATCCGAAGCGCCGCGAGGAGGGCCTGGATCCCGGGGACGACGGAATCGTCTCCCTCCAGATAGGTCTCCCCCAGTCCGCCGTATCCGGCGGTCCGCCCGGGCGCCTCTTCCATGCAGATCCGGAAGGACGCGCGGGCGCTGTCGAGAAGCGCGCCGGTCGAGTTCGCGGAGGAATCGGCCCGTTCCGCCCGCGACGCGCGCGCCCGCTCCAAACAGTTGATGCCATAATATAGATGAGCGTCGTAGTCCCTGCATTCCGCCGCCGCCCTTCGCAGATAGGCCGCCGCCTCCCCATGCCGGTCGGCGGCCATATGGAACAAGCCCATGCCCGTCAGGGCGATCCGGTTTTCCGTGTCTCTTTTGAGCGCTCCTTCGAGTAGGGCGATAACGTCTTTGGGCGGGGAGTCCTCCATACGCGCCATCAGACTCCCGAGACGGGCGAGCACTTCGACGTATTCCATGCGGCGGAGCACCGGGTCCGGGGATTGCTCCAATCGATTGAAGGTGTACACCTGGTAGGGAAAGCGACCCTCCCACACATACGCGCTCAAATCCTTTTCCAGGTCGGTGATCGAAACGTCGAAGGCGAGCCGCACCGCGTCACTGACCTTTTTCCCCTCTTCCAGATTGTGCAGAAAAGCCTCGATCCTCTCCTCCCGATCCGGGCGGGAGAGGAGGTAATGCATGAGCGCCCAAGACTGACCGTAGAAAATCGTACGTTCTTCGCGCCTTTCGAATTCCCGGTCACCGCGATTGGCGGAGAAGAGGTCCATCATCGGGATCGCCGGCATGCGGCGGAGGTTGTGGACGTGATACTCGATGGGGATTCCCACCTCCACCTCCCGGTCGCCGCGCACATGGAACGTGCTGTAGTACTCCGCCATTCCCTCGTCGAAACAGGGGGGAAGATCCACCCTCACGTTGTTATGGACGAAGTGATGAAAGTACTCGTGGTAGACGATCCGCATGCGGTCCTTGCAGGAGCCCGCGTTCACGACCATGTAGTTTCCGTCCGCTCGGCGGAAGAAGACGCCCGCCGGCGTCTCGTCCCATCCCTTGATCTTCACGTAGCGGGAAAAGTGGTCTTCGTCGCGGAGCAGGTATAGGTAGGTGGGGTCGGGGGAGCGCGGCTCCATGGTGTGGAAGAGAACGCCCAAGACGGCTCGGAGCATGTCCAGATTGCGGACGGTCTCCCGCGTCACGCTCCTGGGCGCGTTGCTGAAGAGGGTGTAATCCGCCGAACGAACCTCGTACCATTCCTCACCCCTTCTCGGAAGAGCCGCGGAAACCTCCACGGCCGCGAGAAAGAGCGGGATCGCCGCAAGCAGCACCGGTCTCGCACGCATAGTCCACCTCCGGTCCGCGCTCCCGAATAGAGTAAGACCCGGATGATTCGATTCCAAGGTATTTTCCGCGTATCGGTTCGGAAGCGTGCGCGACCGGAGACGGAACGGACGGGCGGATAAAGGTTTAACCCTTCACGCCACCCAGGGTGAGCCCCGACACCAGATACCGGTTCAGGGCGAGGAAGAGCGCCACCACGGGGACGCAGACCAGGATCGCCCCGGCGGAATAGTTGGCCCACTCGGTTTGGAAGGTCCCCGCCAGCGATTCCAGGCCGAGGGGGAGCGTGTTGAGTTCGTGGGACTGGATGATGACGCGCGCGACCATGAACTCGGACCAGGCGGAGATGAAGCTGAAGAGCGCGGTGATCATGAGAGCCGGGGCGGAGAGGGGGAGGGTGACCTTGACGAAAGCGCCCACCCGGGACGTGCCGTCCACCATCGCCGCCTCCTCCAGCTCCACGGGGATCGAGTCGTAGTATCCCTTCATGGTCCATACGCAGAAGGGGAGCGCCGTCGCCACGTAGGCGACCACCAGGCCGGACAGGGTGTCGACGAGACCGATCCGCCCGAGCAGGATGTAGAGAGGGAGGAGAAGCATGGTGGCGGGGAACATCTGCGTCACCAGGAAGGAGAGCATCCCCACACCCCGCCCGGGGAAACGGAACCGGGAAAAGGCGTACCCCGCCGTCGAGGCGAGGGTCACGCCGAGCACGGTCACCGCGATCGTCACCAAGAGGGAGTTGCGCATCCACAGAAGGAACGGCTTCTCGAAGAGAATGATCCGATAGGCGTCCAGCGTCGCCCCTTCGGGAATGATCGCGAGGGATGTCGAGTAAAGCCGATCTCCCGGCCGGAGGGAGATGGTGACCACCTGAAGGATCGGATAGATCGTGGCGAGGGTGACGGCGATCAGAAGCAGGTGAAGCACGGTGGATCGGAAGGCGCGCGCGTTCATGCCGCCCCCTCCTTCTCCCTCGTGACGCGCAGGAAATACACCACGAAGGCGAGAAGAATGAGGAAGATCACCAGCGAGAAGGCGGCGGCGTAGCCGTAGCGGTAGTAGTGGAACGCCGCCTTGTAGACATAGGTGACCAGGATGTGCGTCTTGTCCGCCGGCTCGCCCTGGTTGGTCACCAGCCAGATCACGTTCAGGTTGTTGAAGGTCCAAATCGTCCCGAGCACCGCCGCCGGCACGAGCACCGGTTTCAGCAGCGGCAGGGTGATGCGCCGGAGCCGGAACCACCATCCGGCGCCGTCGATGTCCGCCGCCTCGTACAGCTCACGCGGGATCGACTGGAGCCCGCCGAGGGCGATCACCATCATGAAGGGGAAACCGAGCCAGATATTGGCGATGATCGGCGCCGCGAAAGCCCAGTAGGCGTTCGAGAGCCAGGGGACCGGCGGGAGGTGGAGGTTCCGCAGAATCAGGTTCACGGCGCCGAACTCGTAGTTGAACATCCCCTTCCAGGTCAGCGCGGTGATGTACTGGGGCATCGCCCAGGGGAGGATCAGCAGCGCCCGGAACCAGGCGCGCCCGCGGATCTCCTGGTTCAGCAGGATCGCGAGCCCGATGCCGAGTGTAAGGTGGGCGATCACGTTCACACCGGTCCACACCACCGTCTTCAGGAAGATCCGGAGGATCTCCGGTTCGGTGAAGATGGTCCGGAAGTGATCGAACCCGATAAAGCTCGCATCCCGCAGATGGCCGAGGCTCATGTTCGAGAAGGCGATGACGACGTTGTACAGGAAGGGATAGAGCACCACCAGCAGCATCACGATCAGCGCCGGTCCCAGAAGGAGATAGGGGAGATTGTATTTCTTCCAGAAACCCACGGTCAGCCCTCGGTTGGAGGAAAGGATTCCTCCCGGCCGCGAGTCGAATCGCTCTTGTTACTCGTTCATTTCCTTGATCTTCTTGATCGCGTCCGACTGCATCTTCCGCGCCGCCTCCACCGGCGTCGCCTCGCCGTTCAACACGTTCTGATAGGCGGGGCGCATGGCGTCCCAGATCGCCCGCATCTCCGTCACGACCGGCATACGACGGCCGTGGCGGTACTGCTCCCAGGAATCGGCGACCCTCGGGTGGGATTGCACCTTCGGGTCCTCCAGCGCCGCCTTCCGGGTCGGGATGGTCCAGAGCCGCTCGACGTAACGGATCTGCACCTCCGGAGAGGTGAGATAGTCGAGGAGTTCCTTCACCCGCTCCAGCTTCTCCGGTTTCACGTTGGCGTTCACGCTGTAACCGACGCTGGAGATCATGGGCGACGGCCAGTATCCGGTCTCGTCGTTCTTCGGAATCGGCGCGAGGCCGAAATCGACTCCCGCCTCCTCGTAGCCGCGCCAGGACCAGGGGCCGTTGATCAGCATCGCCGCCTTCTTCTCCTGGAAGAGTGTGTGGGCGACTTCATAGTTGCAGTCCTCGGGCATGATCTTCTTCCCCCGCCGCATCTCCTGGAGGAAACGGAGGGCGCCGACCATGGCGGGCGTGTCCAGGGTGGGACGGTATTCCCGGTCCATCACCCATCCCCCCCACGCGCCGAGAAAGGGGACGAGCCAGAAGGGCTCTTTGATGTTGAAGACAAGGCCGTAGCGATCCGGCGCGCCGTCGCCGTTGGTGTCGATCGTCAGCTCCCGGGCGACGCGAACCAGATCTCTCAGGGTCGCCGGCGGCTCGGCGAGCATCTCCCGGTTGTAGAGGAGGGTCAGGTGGTTCCCGACCCGGGCCGGCAACTGCCAGACGTGCCCGTTCAACGTGTCGAAGGCGAGGGGGATGAACTGGCCGAGAAACTCGTCGGAGAAAACCTCGTCGATGGGGAGGATCGTCTCCGCCGTGGAGAGGGGACCCACCTGGTCGGAGGGACCGTAGATGATCTCCGGGCCGCCGCCGCCGAGCGCCGAGGTGAGGAACTGGGTGCGGAGGTTATCCGGCGCGAAATGGGTTTGAGAGATGGTCCAGTTCGGATGGGCGCGGGTGAACTCGTACACCAGTTCCTCGAAAAGCGCCTTCTCGGGCGGATCCATCATCTGCCAGATCGTGATCTCCACCGCTTCGCCCGGGCCGGCGGCGGATCTTCCCCCACCACTCCGGCCGCCGAAGTAGAAACCGAGGAGCACCGCCAGAACCGCCGTGACGCCGATGGCCCACCACAACGCGACCCTCTTCCGCCGGGGCGGCCCCTCGGAGGGAGCGGCCGGCGCGCGGCGGCGCGTCTCTTCCTCGGGCGGCGGGGGCGGCGCGGCGGGCGCGGCGATCGTCTCGCTTTCGCCGGAGCGGCCGATACGGACACCGGTCTCGCCGTGGAAAAAGTGCGCCTCCGAAACGGGGAACCGGATCGAGGCCTCCTCGCCGGCGCGGAGCGGCGTGTCCCCCTCGATGCGGGCGATCACGCGCTTCCCCTCCACGCGCAGGTAGATGTTCGATTCCCCCCCCATCGGCTCCACCAGATCGATCTGCGCCGGCACGCCGCCCCCTCCGGCGAAAACCTCGACCTTCTCCGGTCGCACGCCGAGGAGGACACCCTTTCCCCGGAGTTCCTCCGGCAGGCCGAGACGCTCCCCGCGAAGATCGATTTTCACTCCGGCCACCGTCATCGATTCCCCGTCCCAAAGGACGGGAAGGATGTTCATCGGCGGGGACCCGATGAACTCGGCGACGAAACGGTTCGCCGGTTGCCGGTAGAGATCGAGGGGGCGCGCAACCTGCTGGATCTCGCCGGAGCGAATCACCGTGATCCTCTCCCCCATCGTCATCGCCTCCACCTGGTCGTGGGTCACGTAGACGGTGGTGATCCGGAGGCGCCTGTGGAGCGCGCTGATCTCGGCGCGCATCTGCACGCGCAGCTTGGCGTCCAGGTTGGAAAGGGGCTCGTCGAAGAGGAAGACCTTCGGCTTGCGGACGATCGCCCGGCCGAGGGCGACCCGTTGGCGCTCGCCGCCGGAGAGCTGCTTGGGGAGCTTCGCCAGGAAGGGCGACAGGTTCAGGACCTCCGCCGCCTCCCGAACGAGTTTGTCGATCTCGTCGCGGCCGAAGCCGCGGACCCGGAGGCCGAAGGCGATGTTCTCGTACACGGTCATGTGCGGGTAGAGGGCGTAGTTCTGGAAGACCATCGCCACGTCCCTCTCTCTGGGGGGGACGCCGTTCACCAGGCGATCGTCGATCCGCACCTCTCCCCCGTCCACATCCTCAAGCCCGGAAATCACCCGGAGAACCGTCGATTTCCCACAGCCCGATGGACCGACGAGGACCATGAACTCCCGGTCCCCGATCTCCAGATTCACGTTCTTGAGGACCGGCTTCCCCTTACCGTAGCTTTTCACCAGATTTCGCAGGACGACGCCGGCCATGAGCGCACTCCTTCCGGAAGGCTTCGGAAATCGTCTCCCCAGCGCCCGCCCCCGGGGGCGGCGACGGTTCGGGCTTCTAATCGATTGGATTTTAGGCGTCTAGAAAGAGCGGGTCAACCGTTTCGAGCGATGGGGAATCAGTGGAAAAAAAAAGGCTCCTATGATATGATTTTGATGACTCTATGCCGGTTTTCACTTAATTCGAATGGTAATTCACTGATCCGATCGACGAGGAGGGTTTCTCGATGCGCCATCTGTTCACTTCTCTCGCGGTGGTTCTCCTGCTGACCGGTTTGTGGTGCGGCATCGCGTCGGCCGAAGGGTTCGGCTCGCCCACCATGGACGGCCAGCTCGACGGGGTCTACGGCGCCGCCGAGGCGAGCGATCCCACCGGGGACGGCAACGGCAACGCCAACATGGACCTGATCGATCTGCACGTCTGCAACGATAACAACTTCTGGTACTTCTACTTCTCCATCAACGCCAACATCTCCTCGACGAACTGGGGGAAGTACCGCCTCTACATCGACACCACCAACGACACCGCCGGCGCCACCTCCGACCATTGGCCCCGGAACGTCGTTGTGAACGACACGCACAAGCCGGAGTACGGCCTCGCCACCTGGGTCGATAACGCCCCCTACGGGCCCGAAGACACCCAGTTCTGGGCTTGGGACCAGGGAACGGAAGCGTGGACCCAGTACGGCTCGCTGGACGGCGCGGCGCTGAACGCGTCGACCGTATCCGGAATCGAGTGGAAGATCGCCCGGAGCCGGATCGGCGATCCCGACACGATCTGGGTGGAGGTTTGGTCGACCGGCGGTACCGACGGCGACAACGCCCAGGACACCTCCAACGATCCGGCGGGCGACTGGGACGCCGTCGACTGGTCCAGCCAGGCGGACCTGGACGTCTCGACCATGGTCGTCGTCGCGACCGGCGGCGACACCACGCCGCCGACTGTGGAAAGCGCCACGATCGTCGAGAGCGAGAGGGCCGAGCTTCTGGTCTCCTTCAGCGAGCCCCTCGACCCGACCACCGCGGAGACGGCGGGGAACTACGACGTGACCGGCGTGAACGTGACCGGCGCGGCGCTTCAGACCGACTCCTCCAAAGTGCTCCTCACCCTCGACGCCGACATGGGCCTCGGTTCCTGCATCGCCGTGGAAGCGACGAACGTGGAGGACGTGGCGGGCAACCCGATCGTGGAGAACGGGACCACCAACGTTTACGACTTCTACCTGACCGAACTCACCTTCCGCGCCCAGATGCGGCTCTATCTGCGGAACAACTCCGCGGCGCCCGACCCGGACACGGTAGCCATCGAGGGCGGCGTGGCGCCCCTCACCTGGAATCCTCTGTGCGACGACCTGCTCACCGGCCCGGACGGCGACTCGGTCTTCACCGGCACCTTCGTCTTCCAGAACACCTGCACCGCAGGCGTGACCGACACGACCACGATGGAGTACAAGTTCACCCATCAGTGCGTGAACTGGGAGAGCTCCAGCAACCACGTCTACACCCTGAACGGCGAGAAGGCGCAGGACACGCTGAACATCTGGTGGAACGACGAGGCGCCCGTGGACTTCACCGACAAGCCGATCGACGTGATCTTCTTCCTCCGCCCGAACAAGGACATGGAGTGGGATCGCGTCGTGGACTCGCTCGCCATCAACGGGAGCGAGAGCCCGCTCAACTGGGACACCGAGCCGCCGACCAACCTGCTGCTGGACGACGGCGCGCTTCCCGACTCCCTCGCCGACGACGAGGTGTTCAGCTACAGGATCACCTTCCCGACGGGGACGCGGAAGAGCGTCTACTTCAAGTACCTCTGGAAGAGCGAAACCGACACGACCTACAATTACGAGTGCTTCAACCAGAGCAACCGGGACGTCTTCCTGAACGACACCCTTTACTCCGAGGCGAACCCGATCGTCCTTCCGGTTCATGTGTGGAACTGCTGCCAAACCGCCGTGGACGATGGCGCGCCGACGATCCCGGCCCGCGTGGAGCTCCGGCCGAACGTGCCGAACCCCTTCAACCCGACCACGGAAATCGCCTTCAGCCTTCCCGCCGCGACTTCCGTCGAGTTGGCGATTTATGATGTCGCCGGCCGGATGGTCCGGCAGCTCCTGAAGGGTGAGATGCCCGCCGGACCGAGCGCCGTTTCCTGGAAC
The DNA here is from genome assembly GCA_016930695.1 of Candidatus Eisenbacteria bacterium. Classification (NCBI taxonomy): domain Bacteria; phylum Candidatus Eiseniibacteriota; species Candidatus Eiseniibacteriota bacterium. The sequence continues at coordinate 13,381 of JAFGGD010000058.1, read as the reverse complement.
GGGAAGGACGATTCGGGACGGAGCGTCTCCAGCGGCGTCTACTTCTACCGTCTCCGCGCCGCCGGCGCCGACGAGACACGCAAGATGGTTCTGATCCGGTAATCCATCCCGCCCTCCCACCGGCGGGATCCCATAAGGGGAGAGGCCTTCGGGTCTCTCCCCTTTTTGCTGTCGCGCGCTTTTCCGCGGCCGGAAACCGAACGCAGAGGCGTTTTCCCGCGCCCCGGATCATCTCCATCCGATGTCCTTGGCAAAGAGACCGCAAATGTGTAAACTGGTTTCGGATTTTGAAAAAGGAGGCGCCTCGTGAAAATCACCATCGAATACTGCCGCGTTTGAAACTACAGCCCCCGAGCCGCCGGTCTGGCGGCGCGGATCCGCGAGGAAACGGGGATCGAGCCGGAGCTGATCGCCGGAGCGGGCGGGATCTTCGACATCCACGCCGGCGGCGCGGAGATCTACGCCAAATCGAAAACGGGCGTCTTCCCGGACGACGAAGAGGTGGTCCGCAAAATCAAAAAGGCGATCGGGTAAGGGAGACGGAGCGCTCCGCCCCGCGGAACCGCTCCCCGGCCCGATCCACCACGAGGAAAGGGAGTTTATCGTGGATCGACGGTCTTTCCCTCTTGCCCTGGCGTCCCTGTTCCTTCTCTCTCTTCTTTTCCCGCAATCCTCCCCCGCGAGGAACAACGGCACCCCCATGAGCCGGGAGCAGCTGATGATCGGCTCGGCCCGCTCCTCCGGCATGGGCGGTATGACGACGATTTTGGAGGAAGGGACGACCGCGCTCTGGTGGAACCCGGGGATGCTCGGCTTCGATCCCGCCGTCCGCCTGAACTGGACCTACGTGGATCTCACCGAAGGGCTTCCCGAGTATTTCAACGACCCCGGCATTACACTCCGCACCTTCGCCGTGCACGGCCCGCGCCTCGGTTTCGGTGATTTACGCTTCGTCGCCGGCGCGGGACATACGTATCTGGATTTGGGAAACTCCGATGTGATCAATTCCCATGGGCAATTGATAAGGGAATACCACTCCCGCGACCGCCTCTACAACCTGGCGGCGGCGGTCTGCTGGAAGGATTGGGCGGGGGCGGGGATCGCCTACGAGTTCACCGATTCCAAGCTTTTGCCTTCCATCCCGGAACTGGGAATCGAGGGCTTGACCGCTTCGGTTCACTCCCTCAGCTTCGGCGCGGCGATCTCTCCGAAGTACTACCTCGACGAGAATGAGGGCGGCTTCCGCCGCTTCGCGGACGGCGGCGGCCTTCTCTTCAACCCGGTGATCGGCGTTTCCTTCCTTCACATCGGCCAAAAAGTACAGTACTGCGATGACTGCGCCGAGGAGGATCTCCCCCGGCAGTTCCACGCCGGGGCGGGAATTCGCTTCGGCTACCATCCGGGTCTTCTGGAGGGCGTCTGGAACCCGCGGCGGCTGCTCCGTTCCGACGTCCTTCTCGCCTATGAGTACGACAAATCGATCGTCGGCGACAAAGACGTGATCCATCACGCCGCTGTTGAGATCCGTATGCTGGGGTTCTTCTCCGCCCGTGCGGGCCGCGTGACCGATCGAGAAGGGCTCGGCATCAAGCAGTCCCACGGTTTCGGTTTCGGCGTGGAGGGGCTTCTCCCGGTCGACGTCCGCGTCGATTGGGCTTCCTTCCCCCGTTACTACGACTACGAAGACCGGGAGCACTGGGAGGTCACCGTCGCCCTCGATCCCGCCCTGCTCGGGTGGTGATTGAAGAGACCCTCTCGCGAAGAACGCGAAGAGAGCCAAGACATACGGAAAGAGAATACGACCTCACGCGGGGGCGCGGAGTACTTGGGCATTGCGGCCGGGTGGCGGCCACGGGTGCCCGCGAAGGGCGCCGCCACCGAGTGCGAAGGCGCGAATGGCAGGGGCCCTTCGCGGGCGGATGGCCGACAGGACCCGGCCGCGTTTTGCCCTCAGGCTCACGCACACGGCTCCCCATCGCCATCGGATCGATTTCGATTGCGATTTCGGCGGAAAGAAATAGGTGTCCGGTTACTGACGCTTCTTCCTCCTAATCCATCCGGTCCGCCACATACACCGTCAGGTCGCCCAGACGATTGGTGTAGCTCCCGTACTCATTGTCGTACCAGCCGAAGATCTTGGCGTGCGTGACCGGCTGGCGGACCACCTTCTCCGGGAAACGCGCGAGAAGCTCCGGCGTCATCCCCGGCAGCCCCTCCAGGTCGATAAAGACGAAACCGGTCCTCGTGTGCGTCTCGAATCCCTCGATCACCACCGCCGCGTTCTCGCCGATCATGTCGGTGCTCACGTTCTGCTCGTGCGAGACCTTCAGGAGCCCCTTCTGCTGGCGCTCCGCCGCTTTCTCGTACAGATCGAGCAGCTTCGCCCGATTCAGTTCCGGCTCGCCGTTTTCGTCCAGGCGCGACCGGAAGGTCAGGTTCAGGATGATCAGCGAAGCGGTGCTCGTCGGGATCCGCACCGAGTCCGCCATGAACCCGATCTCGCGGATCACCGGGATCACCTTCTCCAGCGCCGCCGCCGCGTTGGTGGAGGTGAGGATGATGTTGTTCAGAATGCTCCGGCTCTTGCGCAGGTCCTTGGCGCCCGTCTTGGGCACGTTATCCAAAACGCTCTGCGTGTTCGTCGCGGCGTGAATCGTCGACATGCTCGCCGTCAGGATCGTGTCGATGGAGAAGGCGTCGATCACCGTTTTCATCATGTGCGCCAGGGCGGTGGTGGTGCAGGAGGCGGCCGACACCAGATTGTGCCGCGCCGGGTCGTACTCCTCGTGGTTCACGCCGAAGATCAGAACCACCGCGTCCTCCGGCATCTTCGTTCCCCGTTCCTTCGGTTTGAAGTCGGCGCTGTTCATCACCTTCTCGGCGCCGCCGACCAGGTGCCCCCGGAGCGACCCCTTCCCGTGCTCCTCCGGCCGAGTCGGATCGCTGAACTGCCCGGTACAATCCACCACGATCCGCGCCCCGTGCTCCCGCCAGGGGATCTCCTTGGGATTCCTTTCCCTCCGAAGGACCTGCACCGGAACCCCGTTCACCGTGAGGAGGTCCTTTTCCCGGTCCTCGATCCGCACGCAGGGCTCCGCGGAGCACCCGTTCAGGAAATGATGGACCCGTCCGTATGTCGAGTCCTTCTCGATCGTCTGGCAGAACGCCTCCAGGTCTTTTCCTACATCCCTCCCCTGGTTGACCACGATCTTGTCGAAGTACCGGCGCCCCGCGTGGTGCCAGAGCGTCAACTTGCCGATGCGACCCAACGAGTTGATTCCCAGGATTTTCGGTCCTTCCACCCGAATCGCCTCCTCCCGCGGGACGCGGCGCGCCCCCCGTGCGTATCGGAACGTGAAGCCTTCGCTGTTCAACGGATTTCCGGTGGGATTGTAAATCGGCGGTCGAACCGATTGCGAGGATTTTCGGACCGGGAGCGGATGACTTCCCGGGATGAAATCAGAGGTTGTCGAAGCGGACGACCGGCTTGATCTCGTGCTCGCCGAGATAAACCGCCCCGTTGTAGCCGTTGATGCTGATGAAGTCGCCGCTCCGGATCACCTTGTCGCCGATGACCGTCCTTCCGGCGCGCTCGTCCACGTGGAGGGCCCGGCAGCCGACCACGCAGGTGCGGCCGATGCTCTGAGCGGCCACGGCGGCGTGGGAGGTCGCCCCGCCCCGGGAAGTCAGGAGCCCGTCGGCCCGGAAGATCATGTGAATGTCCTCCGGCACCGTGTTCGGGCGAACCAGGATGATCGTGCCGTCCGGGTCCTTCTCCCAGAGTTCGCGGATGTCCCTCTCGTTGTGGGCGACCCGTCCGGAGAGGGCGCCGCCGCCGACGCCGATCCCGCTGGTGATGTATTTCTCGTCCAGTTCCGGCGTGGAGACGAAGGTCGGTATCTCGCTCTCCTCCGGCGTGACGATATCCCGCGCCTGAAGGATGTAGAGCGAGGACGCGTCGTCCTTCTCGAAAGTGAACTCCAGTTCCTGGTGGTTGAAACCGCGAACCACCACCAGATCCTCGGCGATCCGGAGCAATTCCCTGTACACCTCCGGGAACTCCGATTCGAGGGAGATATCGGCGCGTTTCTGCGTCTGCCGCTGCTCCTCGGTAAGCGGATACGTCTCCACGAGGCCGCGCACCACGTCCTCTCCCTGGCTGCGGAGCACGAAATCGCCGTACAGGGAAACGCCGCCGCTCTTGCGCCGCGGGTTCTGCGTGAAGAGAACGCCCGTGCCGGACTGTTCGTCCAGGTTGCCGTAGACCATCGCCTGCACCACCACCGCCGTCCCCCAGTCGTCGGCGATCTTCATCTCTTTCCGGTAGTGACGCGCCCGCTCCGAGTCCCAGGAAAAGAGAACCCGTTCGATGCAATGCCGGAGCTGCCGGAAGGGCTCGTCCACGATCTCCACGTCGTGGTCGCTGATGGCGCGACGGCAGGCGAGGGCGACCTCCCGGATCTGTTCCGCCGTAAAGGACGCCTTCTTCTGCACCGACCAGCGGTTCTTGTAATCCTCGAAAATCCTGTCGAAGATTTCTTGGGGGACGCCGTAGCTGAGACCCCAACTCTGCAGAAAGCGGCGGTAGCTGTCCCAGGCCGCCCAGGCGAACCGGGGATCGCTCGCGAGGCCCTCGGCGATCGACTGATTGATCCCCACGTCGAGAAAGGTGTCCATCATTCCCGGCATGGAGACCGCGGCGCCGCTCCGCACCGAGAGGAGGAGAGGATTCTGCGGGTCGCCGAAGGTCCGGCCGGTTCGGCGTTCGATCTCCCGGAGCCGGTTTCGGAGCACCGACAGCGTGTGGGCGCGCAGGTCCTTGAACGCGCTGAGCGCCTCGTAGGTGCGATACACCTCGGTGGTTACGATGAAACCGGCCGGCACGGGATAACCGAAGCCGGCCATCCGGCGCAGGAAGGAACCCTTGAAGCCGAGGAGGATCGGATCGCCCGACGCCTTGTCGTCCGTATGGATCGGCACGAAACACTTGTCGATGTCGTAGCTCATGAGCAGGTTGCGCGTGGACTTGCCGAACGCCTCCGACTCGAAGGTGAGGGTGCTGAGCACTCGGGAGACCAGGTTGTCCAACGGTTGCAGCGCGAAACAGGAACTGATCTGGTCCCTGAGAAAAGCCTCGATCTTCATGTGAACCCTGCCCCGGTCCGCCTTCGGCGGGCCCCCCTCGACGTAAAGAGGCGCGAGCCGCTCCAGGTCCGATTCATTGAGCGAGGCGATGGTGTAGCGGGTGATCTCCCGGATGGTGCGGGAGGTGAACTGAAAGATGTTGATGAACTGATCGATGGTGAGATTCCCCAGATCCAGGCCGCGCTCGAGCATGTCGATTCGCGACCCGAGGCCGCGCGAGGAGATCCCGTCCACCCAGAGGGAACGGCGCAGAAGGACGAGCCACTGCGTCACGCGCGCGATGCCGCGTTTGGTGAGGTAACGCAGATTCTCATCCTCGATCAACCTCTCGAAGAGGACCTCCGCCAGCTTCTCGAGACGATAGGAGATACCGAGCGCCTCCACCTTCCGGTTCAAGAATCGGCCGTACATGGAGGGGATGCCGGCGGCGATGTGTCGTTTCCGATAGATGTCCTCGCGGGACTCCGCCGGCTCCGGATCGAGGATGATCTCCTTCAACCTCTCCAGGATGTCCACCAGCTCCGCGACCGCATCGAGGGGCCGGTCCTCCTCCATCGCGGCGGCCAGGCGGCGCACCGCCTCCCCTTCGACGAGGGAGGAACCCTCCAGCCCATCCAGCGCCCCGCGGGGTCCGATGTTGTATTTCCGGTCCAGCAGCTGGTAGACCCGGATCATCTGGATCGCCTTTTCCCGAGCCCCCTCGGTCGGCTCCGGGCCCGCCTCGACCCACTCCCGGATCTCCTCCGGCTTCCGGTCGAGCAAGCCGGACGGGAAGCTCTCGACCCGCTCGACCACCCGTGCGATCACGGGCCGCATGTACTCGAGGTGCTCCTTCTCGTCGGCCAGGCGCGGAAAAATCTCTTCGGGCAGATGGGCGCGCAGCGGTTCGGCGTCGCCGGTGGACCAGTAGCGAAGCACCTCCACGGCGAAGGGGATCAGGCGGCTCGAACTCTCCACGTGGCATTGCTTGCGGAGGAAATGAATCACCGAGTCCCGGCGGAGTCCGATCTCGTCCACCCGGGTGGAGACGCGGCGCAGCTCCCCCTCGGCCCCGATTTCGCGGAAGTAAATCGGGAAGAACTTGCCGAGCTGCTTGACCAGGTTGTAAACGGGGCGGATGTCCGCGTTCAGAAGACCGGCGACGTCCTTCTGGAAAAGGTCCGTGTCGCTGATGAACACCCCTCCCATCCGCAGATGGAAAATCAGGGCCGACAGGAGGCGCTTCATGCGGCCGGGGTTCAGGGAGATCAGCTCCAGCCAGAGTCGGATGTTTTTCGCGTGCGCCGGATTCACCTCGAACTGCCAGAGTTCGTTCACGCCCTGAAGCTCGGGAGTCTCGAAGCCGTGATCGAGGATCCGGTCGATCACCTTCTGGATCAGGCGGTCGTCCTCGGAGCGGAGGACGTCCACGGCGATGGTGTGGATGCAGTCGAGCACCGTCGTGTCATGCAGCAGCCAGCCCCGCCCGAAACTGTCGAACACTGCGTCGATGAAGCCGGCGGCGTGTGGGCGCTCCTCCATCCGGAGGGCGCGCGAGAGGGCCCGGTTGATCGCCCGGAGCGCCGGATCCCGTATCTGTCGGAGCAGCTCGGAGTCGAGGATCTTCAGCAGAAAGAGAACCTTGTTGGTATAGCCGGACCAGCCCTCGAAGTGACTCTCGATCTCATCGGCGGCATGGAGGTAGAGGTTCTCCATCACCGCCTGATCGGGGAGCGAACCGGTGTCCAGCACCATCTCGTCGAAGGCGTCCGCGGCGATTGTGTTCAGGCGCTCTTGGTATCCGCGGATCGCATCATGGCGGATGCGCCCCAGGGAGGGGAGCGTGTCCGGCGCCCCCGAGTCGACCCAATCCGCCGGATCGGGAAGTTCGAGCCAGATCCGGTAGGTTTCGCCCAACGCCGTTTTCATCAGGTCCAGGAGAAGGGGGCGCGCCCATCCGGGATCGTTTTCCCCGGCGGCCCGCAACACGCGGCGCACGCTGCCGCTCAGCACGCCCGCGAGACCGGGTATCGCGTGGAAACGATCGAGCAGCCCGCGGAAGGTCGCCTCCAGGACGGGCCGGTTTCGCTCGAGACGGCCGTTCGATCCCTCCACCACTTTTTCCAGATAGCGAAGGAGGGCCCGGTACGTTTCGATCCGGAGATCGGGCGTGACGCACTGTTCGCCCACGGAGAAGAAAATCTCCACGAGAACGCGGATCGCCTCGTCGCCCCTCTCGTAGGCGTTGTGGAAGTAGAAATTGCCGACCGCGTAGGAACGGAGTTCGGTCAGAACGTGGCTCCAGTTCACAAAGGGGTGGTTGAACTCCTCCAGAAGGAGCCGTGTCTTTTCATGGACCCCCACGCTCTCCCGCGTGGCGTCGAGGAGCACCTTTTGGGTCTCCGGAATCACCACCCGGGAGGCGGTCCGCCTTAGATTGATCTCGAGGGCGCTCGGCTCGCGGGCCGGCCGCTCTCCGCTCTTTCGATCGGTCATAATCCGTTCCCCCCGGGAGCCACCCTCCCGGGACATCCTCCCCCCCGCAGGATATCACTCTCCTCGAACCAATGACAAGATCGGCACTTACGACACGGTCCGCGAGCCCCGTTGTGACGTCCCCACCCCTCTGCTACTATCGGCGCGAGGGGCCCTCCCCCCGGAATGAAATGGCAGACAAGCCGGAAGGAACGGGACGCCGGTTCTCTTTCTCCTTCATCCGGATCCGACTCCGATGGGGAAGACGAACCCGGCTGTTTTCTTCATTCCTGCTTCGATCGGGATCCGTATCGCGGGAAAGAGGAACATGCGGAGGGATATCCAACTCTCGGCCGTCGGACAGGGGATCGGTGTATTCCTCATCTACGCCGCCGTCATCGCCGTCCTGACCGTTCCACTCGCTTTCGATCCGGCCGGCTTCACTCCCTCGGGTATCGATTCCGGCGCCACTCCCTGGAAGATCTGGTGGACGGCGAAAGCCGTTTTCGACCAGCATTCTTTCCCGTACTGGTGCGACTACCTCCAGCAACCGTACGGAATCACCCTTCTCTTCTACAATCCCTGCGTCCTCTACGGTTTCTTGAGCCTCCCCGCGCTGGCGATCAGCCGTTCCCCCGCCTTGATCCAGGGAATAGCCAATTTCTGGGTGCTGTTCACTTTTCCTCTCGCCTCGTCTTTCGCCTACCTGCTCTGCCGCCGCTACGCGATCGGACGACCGGCCGCCCTGTTGGGAGGATCCCTTTTCGGCTTTTCCCCCCTTCGCCTATCCTCCCTGTCGAGCCTCAATCTCCTCAGCACCTATTGGCTGCCCCTGTTTTTCCTTTTCGCCCTTCCGAGAGTAGCCGGAAGCATCCCTCCGATGCGGCGGGGTCTTCTCATGGGCGCCTGCATACTCGGGGCTTTCTTGTCCTCTCTGACCGCCTGGTTGCTCCTTCTGTTTTGCTCCTTGATCCTGATCGTCGACTCCCTTCCCCTTTTCCGGAAGAACTCCGCCGAGGAGTGGCGCAAATCGGCGGCCTCCTGGCCGATCGCCGCGATCCCCATGGCTCTTTGGTGCGGTCTGATTTGGGCTCTATCCCCTTCCGGAGTTTTCTCCTCGGAGTGTTTTGCGCGTCCCACGGATGCAATCATCGAGCGCCTATCTTCCCACGTCATCGATTGGGTAAGCCGATCGGAAAATGACCATCTTGCGCGCTACACCCTCGGTTGGGGGCCCATGTTTCTGGCAATCCTCGGCCTTCTCTCGCGCAGACGACCGTCCCTGCCCGGTGTTTTCAAGATCCTCCTCGTCTTGTCGCTGTTACTCTCTTTGGGGCCGCGGATGCGTCTGGGTTCCTCTGAAGATTCCTTTTCCCTCCCCGGTCCCTTTCTCCTTTTTCGCCATCTCGGGCCTCCTCTCTCTTTCTTTCGAACCCCTCATCGTTTTCTGCACCTTGTCTCTTTGATCATCGCGTTGGGAGCCGCCCAAGGGATCCACACACTCATGCTGGCCCGTAAGGAGTCGATTCTTCCCTGGAAACGGCGCGCGTTGACGGCCCTGACGGCGGCGGCCTTTCTTCTCCCCCTCGCGGAATTCGGGACGACTCCGGTAATAATCGAAAAAAGGGAACCCGAACCCGCGATGGAATGGATCCGGAATCACGCGGAGAGCGATGACGAAGGGGTGTTGATTCTGCCCGGTTTCAATTATGAGGACCGTGCCGAGCAAAGATTCGCGCAGGTCACCCACGATCATCCATCCCCCCTCGTTCCTCTCCCGCGTGCGAAATTCAGAGCCGCCCCCCCGGACAGGGGGAACACGCTCCTCGGTTTTGTTGTAAACGGAAGAGATGATTTGGCCCTGGGAGGACAATCACCCGATAAACTGCGGAGCATCGGCATCGTTTGGGTCGTCGTGTCCGAATCGACCCTTTCCGAGCGCCCCCGTCTCCGCTCATGGCTGGAAGAAAGGTGGACGGCTCCCGTGTTCCGCGATGAAAGTCATCGTGTGTATCGAATCGAGGAACCACCGTTCTGAGAAGGAAAGACCGCCGTGCGTCGTGGAATCATCATTCTTTGCCTGATCGCGGGAGCCGCTCTTGTCGTCTTTCTCCTGGCGCGCGGTATCGGCCGGCCCGCTCTTCCGAACATCGTCCTCGTCACCCTGGACACCACGCGGGCGGACCACCTCGGCTGCTACGGCTACTTCCGGGACACCAGCCCGAACCTGGACGCCTTCGCCGACAAGAGCATTCTTTTCGAGAACGCCATCTCCCCCATGTCCCACACCCTGCCGACGCACTGTTCGATCCTGACGGGGACGTATCCGGTCGAGCACGGCATCGTCACCAACAACAAAGAGGGGGACTTCGTCTTCCGCTCGACGGAGAGAATGCGGTCCCTCGCCGAACTCTGCCGCGACCAAGGATACCAAACCGCGGCTTTCGTCAGTGGAACCTCGCTGAAACGTTACACCGGAATCGATGTGGGCTTCGATCTGTTCGACCAGCCGGAAACGCGGCAAAGGGAAGGGAGACGGACCGTTGACAGGGCGTTGGAGTGGCTCGGGGAGACGGAGACCGGCCCATTCCTTCTTTGGGTCCACTTCTTCGATCCCCACGGACCTTACACCCCGCTAGCACCCTTCACCGACTACTTCCGGTCCGAGAAAAATCTGGAGCGTTATCTCGAAGAGCGGGGTGTCCCGAAAACCATAGAGAACCCCGACGGGAGCATTTATGATCTGGCCCGCGTCAACAACAATTACGATGGCGAAATCCGATACATGGACTTTCACTTCGGACGATTAATCGACGCCCTGCGCGGCCGGCCGGACTGGGACGATACGGCGATCCTCGTCGTCGGAGATCACGGGGAGGGAATGGGACAGCACGACATGATCAACCACGGCCGGAGCTGGGACGAACAGGTTCGCGCTCCGATGATGATGCGGGCACCGGGCATCGCCCCGCGGCGGGTACCCGGGCTCGTCTCTGTGGTGGACGCGGTGCCGACGTTGATCGGCCTACTCGATCTCGACGAGGGGCCTCTCTTCGGCCGGTTCCTGGCACAGGCGACCGGCGAGGACGCCTTGCGCGATTCGGGCCGAACCGGACCGGTCCTCAGCCTGGATGTCGCGAAAAAGGGACGGCGGCACAGGACCACCCTCACATTCGACCGTTGGAAGTACCACAGGTTGGAAGACCGGGAATGGACGGGCGCGCGGCACGAACTGTACGACCTGATGAACGATCCCCATGAACTCCGTAACATCGCCGGGGAACGGCAGGATCTGATTCCGGAAATGGAAAGGACCCTCCTGGAGATGCTGGAGCGCCAGCGGGTCCGGGGCGAGAGCCTTCGGGCCGGTGCGGAAGAGGTGGAGGCAGTGGTGGATTCGGTTCTGGCGGAGGAGCTCCGGGCACTCGGATACGTCGATTAATGAGCCACTCCCCCGTGACGAACCGAACACAACGGGTTAAAAGAGAAGGTCCCGAGCCAAGCGGCCCGGGACCTTTTTCTCGCTAAACCGTCTTTTCGGTACTAACGGACCAGGATCGCCCGGGTCGTCTCGCTGCGTCCGTCCAGGGAGGCCCGCATCAGATAGACGCCGCTGGCGACTTCGTTCCCGCGGTCATCCCGGCCGTCCCAACGAACCTCCACGACTCCGGAGGAGGAGGCGGTTCCGCTGATCCGGCGGGCGAGCCGCCCGGAGACATCGTAAACATCCACGTTGTAGGGGCCGGGCGCGGCGGCGTTAAAACGCACCGTCGTGCTCGGGTTGAACGGATTGGGACGCACGGTGAGATCCATCTCCGCCCGGGCGGGAAGATCGCCGTCGGCGATCTGCACATCCACGTCCACGTCCTGGATGATCGTCAGGGTATAGCGCTGGATGTTGCTTCCCGATCCGCCCTTCCGGAAGGTCTTCAGGAGAAACTTGCCGGAGTAGGGGAGACTGTATTGGTACAGTTCTTCCGTCGCTCCCATGCCCTCCGCGTAAACGCTGTCCAGGAGAACTCCGGTGCTGTCGTAGAGGCAGAAGTCCGGATCGCTGATGGAGTCGGTGGAGATGGGCGTCGGGTCGGGGCCGTACTGATAGCCGAGCAGATAGGTCGAACCGATCGGATCCATCTGGATGGTCACGGCGCCGCCCATCTGGAAGGAGAACCAGTCCAGATCGGTGCCGCGATCGATGGAGAGGTTCTCGGTGATCAGCGTGTCGGTGATCGTTCCGAGATCGGTGGCGTCCGCCATCACGTCGTTGTTCTCGTAGGGATCGCCGTAGTACCGCATGCCGCCCCGGATGTCATCGTCTTGGGGACCGATGAAGGTGGTGCCGCAAGCGTAGGCTTCCATCAGCTTGGTGCAGTCCTCGGGGGTGACATGGCCGAGTCCCATGCCGTGGCCGTGCTCGTGCATGCAGACGTTCTTGAGGGTCCCGTAGTTGCCGAGAGGATTCAGAAGATAACTGACGTCGTCGGTGTCGAAAAGCATATCACCGGTGTTCGGGTAGTAATCGTAGGCGAGAACATTACCCGGACCGTCGATGGAGCGACCGCTGATTCGCACGTCGCCACGGGTGCCGAGCACGCCCGGCGAACCGGGGAAGACCGCGCCGTCGTCGCTCACCTCGACATAGGTGATGCCGATGGCGGCGTCCCACCGCTCGAAGGCGTTTCGAATCTTGTTCATCCAGTTGGTGCTGCCCATGTATGCAGTGAAAACGGCCTGGAGCGTGCTGGGGGAACCGTCAACGATCGTACCGTCCGGGACGAAGCCCCAGGTCAAGGTGATCGGATCGCCGGTGGTGCCGGTGGCGCCGTCGGTGGCCGTGTACGACCAGCGGGAACCGTTCAGGTAATAATCGACCTTGCGGGTGCCGTCCGGCTCGATCCATGTCGGAAGGTTCCGCAAAATCTCTTCCGCCTGATCCCGCGGCGTGTCGGGATGTAGACAGACGTTTACGCCGGGGAGTTCATACTCCTCGACTCCCAGCTGGGCGAGACCGGCGACGGTAACGCTCCGCACGATGGAATCGAAGGGGTCTTTCGACTCGAAAAGATCCTGGATCGTGAGAGGCGATTCACTCACGCGATCCGGGCTCCCCGAAAAATGACCGGCGAAAAGAAAGGGAAGAAAAAGGAGCGAGGCGCCGGCGAGAATCCATCCTGTGTAAACGGCATAGCGAGACTTCATCAGGTCTTCTCCTTATCGAGGGAGCGATCCTCGGATCGTATACAAGCGGGGAGACCGGCTTTTCCACTAGGGAGAACGTGTTACCGATCTAATTATACAACTTCGAGGACAGATTGTCCACCGGTTAATACAAAGAGGGAAGCCACTATCTCGTTGTATTTATTCATGTTATCTCAAATCCGCCACCTTCGTCTCCGTTCGGGCTTTCTCGGGAAGCCTTTCCGCGTCGAAACCCGATCGTATCTCTTCATCGGAGTGGTCCCCCACCGTGCCCTGAAGGGAGTGCCGGGGGTGGAAGGAAAGGCACTCTCACCCTAACCCAACCCTCTCCCACCATCCTCTCCACTTCCTCCCCGGACGTACGGTGTGATCCTTCGAGGAGAAGGGGTGGGCGACCTCCCTTCCGCCGCCGGCTCTCCCTCTCGGGGCCGTCTCGACTCGCCGGGCACCCACCGGAGCCCGCCCCCGTCGAGATGATAAAAAACCCGTCGAGCATTTATCGAGGCGGGCGGAGGTGGGTCGGCGAGCGAGAAGAGGGAGGATGCAGAGCATCCGGACCGTGCCCCGAAGGGAGACCGGTGGG
>JAFGGD010000057.1 GCA_016930695.1 Candidatus Eisenbacteria bacterium | reverse complement strand
TCTCTTTTCTCTTTTCTCTATCCTTATTCCCCCTCTTCCCTCTCCCCCTTTCCCATGCACTCCCGGGGCGGGATTCGCGGAAGGATTCGTCGCGAGGATTCGGGACACGAGCTGAGAGGCCGGTCTGGACGAGCCCGCTCCCGGAATCGTAGCCCTAGCTACGATGAGGAAGAGGGCGAAGGAAGACCGGCCTCTCAGCTCGCGTATCGAACCCGCAGCAGAATCCTTCCGTGAATCACGCCCCCTCGAGCATAACGAAGTCCAGACGCCACTCCATGTCCGCGCCGTCCAGATGCAGCTGGTAGACGTCTCCCGCGTCGTCGGTCACGGAAAAATAGTGCAGCTTCCGCCCCCCCTCCCGATCCTCCCAACGGAGGTTCACCTCCCCGATCCGATGCCTGCGGCCGTTCCGTTTGAAAAGGAGCGGTGTCACCCGCCCCCCTTCGAAATCGGCCCGCACCTTGATCCTCTCCCCGATCGATTCCACACGCATGATTCGGTTCCCTCGGCACCATCAACATACTACACAAATGTCTGGTTATCAACCCCAAAATACGGCCGGCCGCATGGGACCCCGCGCGGGCCGAAGAAGGCCGGGCCGGGCCCGGTTCGTCCAACCGGTTTCTCTAAGAGGAGATAGGTGAAGAGGCGCCCGCGGCGACGGCCCGCCGGAAAAGAGGCGATCGGATCCAACCGGCGCGATGCAGAAGGAAACTCCCCATCACGCCGAGTGTCTGAAGCCCGTAGGTCACGCTCCGCCGGAACCCGATCGAAGAGGCTTCCGGGAAGTAGCGGGAAGGGATCGGCACGTCGCCGATACGAAATCCGAAAAAGACCGCCTGGGCGAGGACCTGGGTGTCGAAGACGAAATCGTCCGAATTCCCGCGGTAGTCGATCGTCTCGAGGACCTCCCGGCGGAAGACGCGAAAGCCGGAGTGAAAATCTCCTAAGTTCTGTCCCAATAATAAGTTTTCAATAAAAGTAAGAGCGCGGTTACTGACGTATTTCCAGGCCGGCATCCCCGAGTCCAGCGTTTCCCGTCGGGTGCGGATGCGGGAGCCGATCACCACGTCGCAGATGCCCGTATCGAGAAAGCCGACGGCGAAGGGGATCACGCGGGGATCGTATTGGTAGTCGGGGTGGATCATCACAACCACGGTAGCGCCGCGGGCGAGCGCCGCATCGTAGCAGGTTTTTTGATTCGCCCCGTACCCCCGGTTCTCTTGGTGCCGGAGGACGACCATGCCGAGTCGCCCGGCGATCTCGGCGGTCCTGTCCGCGCTGCCGTCGTCGGTCAGGATGATCTCGTCCACCACCCCTTCCGGGATGTCCCGGAAAGTGCGCTCCAGAGTCGCCTCCGCGTTGAAGGCGGGCATGACGACGGTCACTTTTCCCGCGATCTTCTCCACCGGCACCTCTTTTCTCCACGCCGATCATACCCTTTCCCTCCCGGGGAAACCACCGTGTCCGGAGGGAAGAACCCGCGCGAGTGCGGGGGGCGGGGGCGGACGAACGGGACCTTTCGGGCTGCGCGAGATCCATGACACACAAAAAAGCGACGTCGGAACGTAAAAAACCTTTGCTAATGGAGCACCTTTATGATAGACTGTCGTTTCGTATCGCACATTCAAACGCTTCCCCAAGCGACATCAAGCACCACGAGCCGACAGAGAGTCGTTCTACGGAATGGTGGTTTTTCCGTTTCCGAACCGGAAACGGGGTGGGGTTGTTTTATCGTAAACCGTGCCGGCTCCGTCTGGAGCCCATGTGAACTTCTTATCCAACATGGAGTTGTTCCCGATCAAGATCCCGAGAGGCGCCATCGCGTCCGTTGACGGTTCTTGGTTGATGAACCACGGTTTTTAGAGGTTTCGGCTTCGTTTTTTTGTATGGGAGAGGCCGGCCGGCCGGCCGGCCGCCGTTCACTCGGGACGCCGCGTTTAAAATACGAGATCAAACGCGGCATGGAGGAAAGTAGAAACATGCGTAAACTGATCGTGCTTCTGGTCGTGGCCGCCTTCGCGGTTACCGCCGCCTACGCCGAGAAGGTGGATCATCCCAAGTTCAATCCGTCCCCGACGCCCTTCAACGCGAGCGTCGGCGCCCGCGCCTACTTCGAGGGCTTCGAAGGCACCTTCCCGCCCGCCGGCTGGGGCCAGGGAATCACCAACGCGACCTACACCTGGATGCAGGACGCCACGTCATCTTACGAGGGCACCTACGCGGCTTGGGTCGGCTGGCAGTCCGGAGAGCCCCAGGACGAGCGGCTCGCCTTCACGTACACGATCGACTCCGCCGCCGACGAGGATCACCTCACCTTCGCGACCATGGGAAGTCCCTACTGGTCGGCGTACGCCGACTTCACGGTCGACGTGGGCGGCGTGGTGGTGTTCGACTACTACCTGGACAACCAGGGCGGCGATTTCGTGTGGGAGCAGTACGACATCGATCTGTCCGCCTATGACGGCCAGACCATCGACATCACCTTCAAGTACGCGGGCGATGACGGCGCGGATCACCACTTCGACGCGGTGAGCATCTGTGGGGGCATCGTGATTCCGGATCCGCCGGTGAACAACACCTGCGCCGGCGCCATCGTCATGCCGTGCGGCGCGGTCGATCTCTCCGGCGACACCCAGTACGCCACCAACGATTACTCGCCGGGCGAGTACGGCACCAGCTGCACCGGCTACTCCGCGGCCGGAAACGACGTGACCTACGTCTTCACCCTGACCGCGGCGACGGACGTGCAGTTCGACTACACCAGCACCGCCGACGGCTCCTTCTACATCGTGACGGACTGCGCCGACCCGGTGAACACCTGCGTTATCGGCGCCGACGCCACCTTTACCGGCGAGACCGAGACGATCGTCACGACACTCGACCCCGGCACCTACTATCTGATCGCGGACAGCTACAGCGGCAGCGGCACGTTCACGCTGACCGGGCTCATCGACTGCACCAGCGGCACCGAGGATGCCTCCTGGGGCTCCGTGAAGACCCTCTTCCGGTAGGTCTTCCGCCCAGAGAACCGTCCGTTCGACGAAAGCCCCCCGGTCCTCGGACCGGGGGGCTTTTCTTCCCGCGCGGCCCCCTTTCCCCCCCTTCAACGACCGATCCTCACCCATCTCCTCCCCGGCTAAACAATCGGCCCCCCTCTTCCGATAATCCGAGCGTAAGTTTCCCGCTCCGCCGGTCCTCCCGGCACATCGGGTGAAACATCCCGCCGCCGATCGGACCGGTCGAAAGGAGATGGGAACCGGCCGCACCGGCCGGATCGAACCCCCCAACACCGGCAACGGTGAAAAGAGGAGAAGAGCATGAAACGAGCAGTAACGATTATCGTCCTCGGCCTGTTCCTCGTGGTGGCCGGCGGCGCGGCCGCAAGCAACATCACGGTGAACAAGCCGGACCATCCCCGGTACTGTGATTACCAGACGCCGCAACACGACGTGCAGTTGCGGGAGAGCTGCGAGGGTTTCGAAGGCGCCTTCCCGCCCGCCGGCTGGACGCTGGGGACAACCAATCCCTCGTACACATGGTTTAAGGACGCCTCCTCCTACGAGGGATCCTATGCGGCGAAAGTGGGTTGGCAGGTGGGGAACCCGCAGGACGAGACGCTCTCCTTCTCGCACCTGATCAATTCGGCCGCCGGCGAGGATCACCTCACCTTCTACACTATGGGGAGCCCCTACTGGTCGTCGAACGCCAACCTCACCGTCGAGGTGAACGGCGCGGAGATGTTCGACTACTCCTTGGAGAACCAGGGCGGCACCTTCGTATGGGAGGAGTACGATATCGATCTGTCCGCCTACAACGGCCAGACGGTGGATATCACCTTCCGCTACGCCGGTGACGACGGCGCGGACCACCATCTCGATTACGTCTGCATCGGCGGGGGTGTGACTCCTCCCGAAGTGCCGGAGAACGACTTGTGCGACGGCGCCATTCCCCTTCCCTGCGGCAACGTGAACGTCAGCGGGAGCACGGAGCTGGCGAACGACGATTACTCGCCGGGTGAGTACGGCAACAGCTGCACCGGGTACTCCGCCAGCGGCAACGACGTGGTTTACTCCATCACGCTCGGCGCGGCGACGGTGGTGGACCTTTACTACACCGCGGCCAACGACGGATCCTTCTACATCGTGACCGACTGCGCCGACCCGGAGGGGACCTGCGTCATCGGCGCCGACGCCACCTTTTCCGGCGACACCGAGACGATCTCCACCACCCTCGACGCCGGGACCTATTATCTGATTCTGGACGGTTACAGCGGTAGCGGAACATTCACGCTGACCGGGCTCATCGACTGCACGGTGAACACGGAGGAGACTTCCTGGGGCGCGGTGAAGAAGATGTACCGCTAGGGATCGCCGGAGAAGGCTCCACGAGGAAGAATCGATTCGCCCCCCGGTCTCCGGACCGGGGGGTTTTCTTTTACCCGATTCGCCCCACCAACGGGCGGCGGGGTGAAATCTTCGCCGAACCCGTCCAACCCCCACCGCCCCCCACCGCCGAAATTCTCGCCATCCGCCCTCAACTTCCCGCTCCGTCGTCCGATACATAGCCAGTGGCCGTTCCTCCGCCCGAGTCGCCCCTTCGTGCCTGGGAAGCGCGGCGTGCCTTCACGCCGATGAAGGGGTCCTCGAGGAGACGAGGCCGGAGAACACCCGACAGGCCGGCAAACCCGGTCTAGACGCAACCCCCTATCATCCAAAATGGTGAGAAGGAGACGGGAATGAAGAAACTGGCAGCGCTCCTCGTCATCGGCGTATTCCTCGCCGGAACCGCCTGGGCGGAAAAAGTGGAGCACCCCAAACACAGACTGTACCCGACGCCGCATCACATGGTGTCGTACACGCGGGACTACTTCGAGGGGTTCGAGAACACCTTCCCGCCGGTCGGCTGGACGACGACGATCACCAACGCCTCCTATACCTGGGGGCAGGATTCCTATCCTTATGAGGGGCTTTACGGCGCATACATCGGGTGGCAGGCGGGAACTCCCCAGGACGAGTGGCTGAAGTTCAGCTACGCGATCGCCTCCGGTGAGAACCACCTCGTCTTCGCCACCATGGGAAGCCCCTACTGGACGATGAACGCCGACTTCCAGGTATGGGTGAACGGCGTGATGGCCTGGTCTTTCTACAACGATTGGACCGGCGGCGACTTCGAGTGGGGCGTGATCGACATCGACCTCTCCTCCTACATCGGCCAGACCGTGGAGATCGGCTTCCGCTACGTCGGGGACGACGGCGCGGACCATCACCTGGACGCCGTGGCGATCAACGGGGGCTACACGCCGCCGCCGCCGCCGGAGAACGACACCTGCGACGGCGCCATCGTTCTCCCCTGCGGGCCGGTGAACGTCAGCGGCAGCACCGAGCTGGCCGCCGACGACTACTCGCCCGGCGAGTACGGCACCAGTTGCACCGGATATCAAGCACTCGGCAACGACGTGGTCTACAAGATGGTGCTGCCGAGCGGCGCGGACGTGGATCTCACCTACAGCTGCAGCTTCGACAACTCCCTCTACATCGTGACCGATTGCGCCGATCCGATCAACAGCTGCGTCGTCGGCGCGGACGCGACGGTGAGCGGCGTGGAACAGATCATCGCCACGCTGGCTCCGGGCACCTACTATGTGATCGTCGACGCTTACGGTAGCGGCTACGGTCACTACTCCCTGACCGGTGACATCACCTGCGCCGGCACCGCCACGCAGAAGAGCACCTGGGGGAAAGTGAAGAAGAAATGGCGCTAGACCGCGCCTAATCGATTGGAACGAAGACGCCCCCGGTCGATCGGCCGGGGGCGTTTCTCTTTCATCCCTCAATCTCGCGGAAATGGCGCGCGCCCCCGGGCGCCGGAAGTCTAGAAGCCGCCGCCGTAACGGTTGGTGATCGGCATCCGCCGGTCCTTGCCGAAAGCCTTCGGCGTGATCTTGATTCCCGGAGGCGCCTGGCGGCGCTTGTACTCGTTCCCGTCCACCAGCCGGACCACCCGGCGCACCGTTTCCGGATCGGCGAGGCGTTCCGCGATCCGTCTCGGATCGGCGTCCCTCTCCACGTACTCCTCGATGATCGGATCGAGCCGGTCGTACTCGGGGAGGGAGTCCGAGTCCTTTTGATCCGGCCGCAGCTCCGCCGTCGGCGGCCTCTCCAAAATGCCCTCGGGGATGACGGGACCGTCCGGCCGAGCGTTCCTCCAACGCGCCAATCGGTAGACGAGAGTCTTCGGCACGTCCTTCAGGACGGCCAGTCCGCCCGCCATGTCGCCGTAGAGCGTGCAGTAACCGACGGCGGTCTCGCTCTTGTTCCCCGTGGAGAGGACGAGCCAGCCGAACTTGTTGGAGAGCGCCATGAGGAGATTCCCGCGCACCCGGGCCTGGATGTTCTCCTCCGTCACGTCCGGCTCCCTCTCGGCGAAGGGACCGGCGAGAAGTTCCTCGTAGGCGCGGACCACCGGCTCGATGGGGAGAGCGATCCACTCCATGCCGAGCCGCTCCGCCAGGGCGTCCGCGTCCCCACGGGTTCCTTCACTGGTAAAGCGACTCGGCATGGTCACGCCGATCACGTTCTCCCCGCCGAGGGCGTCCCGGGCGATCACCGCCACCAGCGCCGAGTCGATCCCGCCGCTCACGCCGACCACCACGCGCCGGAATCCGTTCTTGCGGACGTAGTCCCGCGTCCCGAGCAGGAGGGCGCGGTACACCTCCTCGTCCGCGCCGATCCGCTCGACCGGAGCGGCGGAGAGAGGCGGGCGTTCTCCTCCGGAACGGGGAACGAGAGAAACCCGGTCCCACGTTCCGGCGCGCCCATCCGCGTCGTCCCGGGATTCGGCGGCGGCCGTGCCGCCGAAGTCCAAACCGTAAAGGAGGAGGTCCTCCTCGAAACGCCGCGCCTCAGCCAACACCGCGCCCCCGGCGCCGACGATGATGCTTCCGCCGTCGAAAACCAACTCGTCCTGTCCGCCCACCAGGTTCACATAAGCGACGGGCGCCCCGCCCACCGCGACCGCTTCGGCGAGCGTCCGCCGCCGGATCTCCATCTTCCCCATGGAGTAGGGGGAGGCGGAGATGTTGAGCAGCAGGCCGGCTCCCGCGGCGCGCACGCGCTCGACCGGCGCGCCGCCGCTCCGCCAGGAGTCTTCGCAGACATGAATCGCGATCCGGGCGCCCGACATTTCGAGCAGCATCCCCCTGAATCCGGATCGGAAATAGCGGTTCTCGTCAAAGACGCCGTAGTTGGGAAGCACGTTTTTCCGGTAGACCCCCCGTATCCGTCCCCTCTGAAGAATCGCCGCGGCGTTATACACACCCTCGCCGTCTCTCTCGGGGAATCCGACCACCAGGGCCGCCTCCCCGGATGAGGCGGCGATCCTCTCCACCGCGTCGCGGCAACCCTCCAGGAAGTCGCCGCGAAAGAGAAGATCCTCCGGCGGGTATCCGGAAACGGCCAGCTCCGGGAAGGCGACCAGGTCGGCGCCCGCCTCCTCGGCGACGAGGGCGCGCTCGATCATCCTCTCCGCGTTGCCGTGGAGATCGCCGACGGTGGTGTTGATCTGCGCCAGACCGATCCGGAGCTTCATCGCGCCCGCCTTTTCATGAGAAGCACCTTTCCGTTCGGGGAACACGGTACGACATTTTCCCTGCGCCGCGCGGGAATCTTCTCCTTCGATCGTGGTCCGTATTGCGCCCTCGAAACTCCAGCCTAGTCCGGAGGGATGGAACGGGTCAAGCGCGACTGGTCAAAGCCGGGTGGGCTCTGCTATCATCCGTCCGACCCTGGGGATACGCCCATGGAAGGAGCGGAGGCGATGCGCGGCAGATCCATCCCCGTCCGATTCGCGCGGACCGCGCTCGTCCTCCTCGCCCTTCTTACCGCCGGCTGCGGCGGCCGGGACCGGCCGAACATCCTCCTCCTCACTCTGGATACGACGAGAACGGACCGGTTCGCTTTTTACGGCGGCGACGGCGGCCACGTCCTGGACGAATTCGCCCGGGAGGCGATCGTCTTCGAGCACGCCTACTGCCAGGCGCCGATCACCAAGCCCTCCCACGCGTCGATGCTCACCTCCCGCTACCCGCGCACCCACGGCGTGATGGGGAATCAGGACGATCTCCCCGAGGAGGAGCCGCTCCTCTCGGAGTTCCTTCTGGCGCGGGGCTACCAGACCGCCGCTTTCACCAGCGTCCGGCTGCTCACCCCGAAATCCGGTTTCGGGCGCGGATTCGAGACCTTCGGCGAACCGCCCGACGACGGCCGCCGCTCCCGTCCCGGCCGGGAAACCATAGAGGAAACCCTCGCCTGGCTCCGCGGCCGGGACAGGACCCGCCCCTTTTTCCTCTGGGTTCACCTCTTCGATCCCCACTTCCCCTACAAATGGGAAGAGGGCGAAGAAGGGTTCCCGCCGCTCCCCCCCTACGACGGACCGGTGATGTCCGGTAAGATCCAGGAGATCCTCGAATCGGAGCGGCCGCTCACCGCCGCCGACCGGGATCGAATCCACGCCCTCTACGCCGGCAAGGTGCGCTACGCCGATTATTGGACCGGCCGTCTGTTCGACGCGCTCCGCTCGGAGGGGTTCTGGGAAGACACGGAAATTTTCGTGCTCAGCGATCACGGCGAGGCTTTCGACCACGGCGTCTTTCTCGAACACGTCAACTCGCTCTATCAGTCCGCCGCCCGGATCGTCTTCCTCTGGAAGAGAAGCGCCGGCGAAGGCGGCGGG
Source organism: Candidatus Eisenbacteria bacterium (assembly GCA_016930695.1). Lineage (NCBI taxonomy): Bacteria > Candidatus Eiseniibacteriota > Candidatus Eiseniibacteriota bacterium. Next base: position 27,373 of record JAFGGD010000057.1, on the reverse strand, counting down.
GGGCGGCGGATCGGCGCGCCGGTGCAGACCCTGGACCTCTTCCCCACCGTCGCGGATCTGCTCGGCGCCGGAACTCCCCCTACGGCGGAGGGGCGCTCCCTCCTTCCGCTCCTCGAGGGGACCGAGGAACCGCGCCGCTACGCCGTCATCGAGGAACCGCCGGTGACGCCGGATGGAGCGGAGAGAATCCAAGAAAGGAACGCCGCTTTCTTCACGCCCGATTACGACGACGAGCCGCGGCCGCCGCGCCTTTCGGGGGAACGGATCGCCGTGACCGATGGTGAGTGGAAATACGTATTCGACACGGAGGGGGGAGAGGAGTTCTACCGGCTTTCCGACGACCCGGAGGAAAGGATCAACCGGATCGACGGGGCGGACCCGGACCCGCTCTCCCGATTGAGGCACGAGTTGTTCCGGTGGCGGGAGAAACGGCCCGCCCGCGAAACCGCGCCGGCGGAGTCCCTCGATCCGTCCACCCGCGAGATGTTGGAAGGATTGGGATACCTATAGCCGCGTGGGATTCCTTGTCCCGGACGGCGCCGTTTCGTTACCATGATTCCGTTCGGCCCGACGACGGGCCGCCTCAATCCGGGCGGTTTCGGTCGGGCCGCGAGGGACGCGTTCCCGGGGGTCGTACAGGCCGATGATCGTCGTCATCACCCTGCTCATCGTCGCTTTCCTGGCCCTCGTCTTCGAGCTGCTCACCATCGATCTGGTGGGGATCGGCATCCTGCTCGTGCTCGCGTTGACCGGCATCCTCTCGCCGGGCGACGCCGTGGCCGGCTTCTCCAGCCGGGCGGTCATCACCGTCGGCTCCCTCTTCATCGTCGGAGAGGGGATCCTGCGGACAGGCGCCGTCGGTTTCGTGGCCCGGCGCATCATCGACCTCTCCCGCGGAAACGCCACCGCCATCCTCTTGCTCACCATCCTCTCAGTGGGCGCCGTTTCGGCGTTTCTGAACAACACGCCGGTGGTCATCGTCTTCATCCCCATCCTCCTCGGCATCGCCAGCGAGCAGCACATTTTCCCCTCCAAACTGCTGATGCCCCTCTCCTACGCCTCGATGCTCGGCGGCTCCTGCACGCTGATCGGCACCTCCACCACCATTCTGGTCAGCACGCTCGCCGAAACGCACGGCCAGCCCCCCATCGCCATGTTCGAGATGACCAAGGCGGGGATTCTCCTCTTCCTGATCGGCGGGATCTACCTCCTCACGCTGGGAAGGCACCTCCTCCCGGAGCACCACACCCTCACCACCACGCGGGATCCGGTCCGGGAGTTCGTCACCGAGATCGAGATCCTCTGGGGATCGCAGGCGGCGGGGAAGCCGGTGTTGGACGTGTTCGGCAAGACCGGTCCGACGGTGCTCGCCCTGGTGCGGGACGAGGAAATGATCTGGCCCCCCTTCAAGGATAGGACCGTCCAGGAGGGGGATTTATTTATACTGCAAGGGAACATCAACGACATCGCCGAGGTGGAGAGCCGCGAGGGGGTCCGGATCCTCCCCGGGCTATTGGACGGCCGCGCCCGCTTCGAGCCGAAGAGCATGAGCTTCGTCGAGCTGGTGGTTCCTCCCGATTCGGGGTTCGTCTCCCGCCGGGTCCGCGATCTGGGCCTGCGGCGACGGGCGGACTTGGTCCCCATCGCGATCATGCGCGGCGGCCGCCACATCCGGAAAAGGGTCTCGGAGATGGTGATCCGGCCCGGCGACGTGATCCTCGCCTTCGGCGGCAAGGAGAGCGTGGAGGAGATCTCGGACACCCGGGATTTCCTTCTCATGGAGGGGATCCACGAGCTGTTCATCAATCGGAAGAGGGCGCCCATCGCCATCTCCATCCTTCTCGTGGTGATGCTCGCCCTCTCCACGGGCGTGGTTCCCATGGAGGTGGCGTCTCTGGGGGGCGCCTTCCTCATGCTCCTCACCGGCTGCCTCACGCCGGGACAGGCGTACCGATCGGTGAACTGGCCGATCCTGATTCTGATCGCGGGAACGCTCGCCCTCGGCCAGGCGTTGGAGATCACCGGGACGGCGGCCCGTATCGCCGAGCCCCTGGTGCGGGTCGGCGAAATGTACGGAGCCCGGGCGGCGTTATCGACGCTCTTCCTGGTGACGTCGCTGGTGACCGCCCTCCTCTCGAACAACGCCACCGCGGTCTTCTTCGTGCCGATCGCCATCAGCATGGCCGCCTCCCTCGGCGTCGACGCGCGCCCCTTCTTGATCACCGTGGCCTATGCGGCGTCCGCCTCCTTCGCCACACCGCTCGGCTATCAAACCAACCTGCTGGTCTACGGTCCGGGCGGGTACAGCTTCCGCGATTTCCTCCGCGTCGGCGGACCGCTGACGATACTGATCTGGGCGATCGGGAGCCTTTTGATCCCCCTCTTCTGGCCCTTCTAAGGATAGATAAGACTAAAAGGAATCGACGTGGAGGTCGCCGCCCGAACCGGTCTCTTCGTCGGCGAGCGTGAAGCCGCGCGCTTCGAAGCGTTCCCGCAGATCGTGCACCATATCCGGCGCGCCGCAGAGAAACACGTGATGGCGTCCCGGTTCGATCGTTTCACCGAAGGCGCGCTCGAAGGACCCGTCGTCGAGAAAGACGTTCACCCGGCCCATCGGTCCGTTCCAGCGCTCCTCCGGGCCGGGGCGCGTGACGGCGGGGAAGTAGAGGAGGCGGCCGTCGCCGCGGGCCGAGCTCTCCAGTTCCTCGCGGAAGCCGAGCTCGCCGGCGCGGCGCGCGCCGTGGAGGAGCGCCCAGCGGCGCGGATCACCGGCGGAGCGACTGCGGATCATGGAGACGAAGGGGGCGACGCCGGTGCCCGCGGCGATGAGAATGAGACCGCGGTCCGGGGGAACGGGGGAAGCGGTGAAGGCGCCGCGCGGCACGGGAGCGATCCAGAGTGGATCGCCGGCGCGGAGCGCGAAGAGGCGGGGGGTGAGCGCCCCGTCGGGGACGAGAGAGATGTAGAACTCGCGTTCCCCTTCATCGGGGCGGGAGGTCATCGAGTAGGGGCGGCGGATGAGCCTGTCCGGGGGCGGATCGGGAGAAGCGGGGGGGACGTCGCCGGCGCGCCCTTCGCGGGCGAAGAGGCCGAGGGGGAGGTACTGTCCCGGCTCGAAGACCCGGTGGGGAGCGTCCGGGAGAACGCGGAGAAGAAGGCGGCCCGGCGCGGTTTCCTCCCGGGCGGTCACGCGGGCGTTGTACCGGCGGGTGGGGGCGTTCACGAGGTCAACCGGCGGTGCGCCCGGAGAGGGCGCGGCTCATCGCCTCCTTCAGCTTGCGGAGGTCGAAGGGCTTGTAGAGGACGTCCACGACACCCTCCCGCTTCGCCCGCACGGCGATGTGGGAGGGATCATACCCGTAAGCGGTGATCAGGATCACCGGAAGATCCGGCGCGATCTCTTTCAGCGCGGCCACCACCTCGTTGCCGTTCTTTCCCGGCATGCGGATATCGCTGATGAGCAGGTCGTAGTTTCCGTTCCGCGCCGCTTCGATCGCCTCCTCACCGTCCTCCACCTGGTCCACCGTGAAGCCGTCGTCCTCCAGGATCTCCTTGAGGAACTTGCGCACGTGGAGCTGGTCGTCGGCGACCAACACGCGAATCTCTTTCGCCTCGGTCAGCTTCTCCAGGCTCTTATCCACGTCGATCATCGCCACGCCGTCGAGGTATTTCTTGGTCTTGTACTCCTTCCCCTTCGCCATGAGCTGAAGCTTTTCGGTGATCTGCCCGATCCGGAGCGCCTCTTCCTGGATCACCCGGAGCCGGTACTTCTCCTTCTCCACCTCCCGCTTCAGCCCCTTCTCGTCGAGAACGCACTTCACCTCGCTGTCGCCGAGAAAACGGTGCGAAAGCTCACAGGCGGAGAGAATCGACTCGAGAAAGTTATTCACCTCGTGGGAGAGCATGGCGCCCACCTCGCCGAGGGTGGCGATCTTCTCCGCCTTGATCAGCTCCGTCTCGAGCTTGCGCATCGGCCGGAGGTCCTTGGAGATGCCGGCGGTGCCGATCACCCGTCCCTCCGGGTCGCGCAGGATGGACGCGGAGAGGCTGACCGGAATCTCCTCGCCCGATTTGGCGCGGACCGTCGTCTCGTGGTTGGAGATCTTTCCCGACTCGCCGCCGGAGCGGCGGGCGCGGAGGGCGAACATGACCTGCTTCGCGTCCTCTTTGGAGGCGTACAGGTTCAGCACCGGCTTGCCGATGATCTCGTCCGGTCCGTAGCCGAGCAGCCGGGAGGCGCCGCCGTTGAAGACCACCACGTTCCCCATGTTGTCGGTGGTGATGATCGCGTCCGGCGAGTCCTCGATCAGGGTCTGCAGGTAGGTTCGGGTCTTCTTCAGCTCGTCGATGAGAAGACTCGTCTCGATGCACGTCGCCGCCTCGCGGGCGAAGAGTTCGATGATGCGGAGCGACTCGGCCGTGGGACGGCGGCCGTCGTTGGGGTCGTCCACCGAAAGAGTGCCGATGATGCGATGCCCGCTGCCGTGAAGGGGAACGAAAAGGACGTCGTTCGGGTGCCAATCCACGAACTCGGAGCGGTCCCTGCGGCTCGCCAACCCCTTTTTCAGGATCTCCCTCGAGTCGACGTCGTCGTGGGGGATGAAGAAGGAATGGCCGAGACGATAGCGCTCGTCGAACAGCTTTTTTCTCTCCTCCGGAGAGAGGGGAGGGCGACGGCGGATCCGTTTCAGATCCTCCGGGTCCACGTTGGCCGACCCGATCCGCGTCACGTTCCAGTTTTCGTCGAAGAGGGAGATGAGGGCGCGGCGCCAGGTCTGGGCTTCCACGATTCCGGCGGCGAGAGTGTCCAGTTTCTCTTGAAGGGTCTCGAACTCCTGGGTTCGGGTGACGGTGCGGAGGAAAACCTCGTACTGTCGTTTCATTTCTTCCGGCAAGGGTCTCCCTCCCAACGGCCCTCCCGGACCGGTCAGTCCAAGAGCGCCCGGGCGAACTCCTTCGGCGAGAACTCCAGAAGGTCTTCCTCGCTCTCGCCCACCCCCACGTATCGGACGGGCAGGTCGATTTCCTCACGGATGGAGAGGATCACGCCCCCCTTGGCGGTGCCGTCCAGCTTGGTGAGGACGATGCCGTCCACGGCGGCGACGTCGAGGAAACGCCGCGCCTGGGAAACGCCGTTTTGGCCGGCGGTGGCGTCGAGCACGAGCAGGGTCTCCTGCGGAAAACGTTCGCCGTGTTTGCCGAGAACCCGCCGGATCTTCTTCAGCTCTTCCATCAGGTTGGAGCGGCTCTGCAAACGGCCGGCGGTGTCCACCACGAGGAAATCCGCGCCCCGGGCGATCGCCGCGGACAGTCCGTCGAAGGCGACCGACGCCGCGTCGGCTCCCCGCTCCTGGCGGATCACTTCCACGCCCGTCCGGTCCGCCCAGACCTGCAACTGTTCGATCGCGGCGGCGCGGAAGGTGTCGGCGGCGGCGAGGATCACCCGTTTCCCCTCGGCGGCGTGCCGCGCCGCCAGTTTGCCGGCGGTGGTCGTCTTCCCCGAACCGTTGACGCCGACGAGAAGGATCACGTGGGGTTTGTCGGTCCGGGGCGGGTGGGGGAGGGCGCCGTTCGGGCCGACCAGGATCCGCTCCACCTCTTCGCGCATCGCCTCCCAGGGATCGCCGCCGCGCTCTTCGACCCGCTCCAGAATGCGGCGCGCGGCGCGAACACCCACGTCCCCGCGGATCAGCGCCTCTTCGAGTTCCTCGAAGCGCTCCTCGTCGTCCGGGGACTCCACCGCCCGCCGGAGCGACGTGATCAGATTCTCCCGGGTTTTCCCGAGCCCCTTCCGGAGATTACCGAAAAAGCCTTTCATCTCAAGCGCCCTGCTGCGTCTCGATCATCTCGATCCTCTCCGCCTCCTCCTCGGCGGAGAGGCGCTTCCCGCCGAGCCGGACCGAGACCACCCGTGAAACGCCCGACTCCTCCATGGTGACGCCGTAAAGATAATCGGTCCCTTCCATGGTCTGCCGGTTATGGGTGATGATCACGAACTGGGTTTTCTCGCGGAAACGCTCGAGCATACGGAGGAAGCGGCCCACGTTGGCTTCGTCCAGAGGCGCATCCAACTCGTCGAGAATGCAGAAGGGGCTCGGCTTCTCCAGATAGAGCGCGAAGAGGATGGCGATCGCCGTGAGGGCTCTTTCGCCGCCGGAGAGGAGGGCGATCTTCTGGGGTCTTTTCTGACCCGGCCGGGCGACGATCTCCAGCTCGCTCAGGAGCGGATTGTCCGGGTCGGCCATCCGGAGATCCGCCTCCCCTCCCTCGAAAAGAGTGGTGAATGTCTCATGGAAATTCGAGCGGACCTTCTCGAAGGTCTCCATGAAGAGCCCCCGCGCCTTGGTGTCCACGGTGCGGATCGTCTCCTTGAGCGAATCGCGGGCGTGGACCAGGTCCTCCTCTTGGCCGCGGAGGAACTCGTACCGCTCGTTTTCCTCGTCGAACTCGTCCAGGGCGACGAGGTTGACCGGGCCGAGCCGGCGGAGTCCGTCGCGCAGCTCGCCGATCCTCGCCCGCATCTCCGTCTCGTCGAGATCCCCCTCGGCGTGCGGGAGTTCGTCGGTTTCCCGGATTCTCTCGCCCAGCTCCTCGTCGGTTCTCTCCAGCAGGTTCTCCCTCTGCAGGCGGATCTCTTGGAGACGCATCTCCTGTCGATGGAGTTCCTCGGCGCTCTCCTCCTTCAACCGCCGGTCCTCGCGGACCGAGTCCTCGAGTCGGCGGATCTCGCCGCCCGCACGGTTCACCTCACCGAGGATCTCGTCGCGACGGGTCGTCTCCTCCTCGCGGCGGCTGGCGAGCTCCGCCTCTTCCCGGCCGAGGCTCGCGAGCCGCTCCGCGATCTCCTCCAGGCTCCCGCGGTTCGCCTGCTGTTCCTCCCGCCTCCGGGAGATTTCATCGCCCAGCTCGCGCTCCCAACGGGCGAGGGAGGTCACTTCGGCCTCGAGGGATTTCTTGCGCCCCTCCGCCTCGGCGAGGTTTACCTGGGCTTGGCCGAGAAGCCGGCTCCCCTCCTCGCGCTTCATCTCCAGCTCCACCATCTCCGCCTCGATCTCGCGGAGAGAGCGATCCGCCTCCGAGCCGTCCGCGCCGATGGTCACCACTTCGGAGTGGACCGCATCGAGACGACGGCGGACCTCCTCGGCCTGCCCGGCGATCCGGTCCCGCTCCTCGCGCGTACGGCCGAGAGATTCCCGTGCGTTCTCGAGAGCGGTTCGGAGGCGCGCCCTCTCCCGGCCGTCCTCCTCGACGCGGCTCTGCGCCCGGTCCAGATCGACGATGATCCGGTCCCGCTCGTCCCGGGAACGGGTGAAGGTCTCTTCCAGTTTTCTCTTCGCCTCGATCAGATCCCCGAGTTGGATCGACGCCTCTTTCAGTTCCGACTCCAACTCCGCGATCCGGCTGCGCCTCTCGAAGAGACCGACCCCCTCGCGGCTCGACCGGCCGCCGAAGAGAAAACCGGGGTGCGCCGCCCCTTCGCCCGAGGGGGTGACGAAACGGAAGTCCCGGTAGCGGCCGTCACGGGCGAGTCGCCGGGCGGTCCCCAGGTCGCGTACGAAAACGACGTCGGCGAGGAGGAAGCGGATCACGTCGCGCAGGCCGTCGCCGCCGCGGACATAGCGCTCCGCCGTGCCGATGACTCCCTCTTCGCCGAGCAGTTCCGCCGGCGTCTCGGGTAGCGCGCCGCGGAAGCGGTCCTGCGGAACGAGGGAGACCCATCCCTTCTCGTTCTCCCGGAGGAAACGGAGCAGATCGAGCGCCTCCCCCTCCTCGCGGACGAGCACGCACTGGAGCGCCTCGCCGAGAACGTTCTCGAAGGCGGGGAGCATCTCCGGCGGGTCCACCTCGATCAGCTCGCCCACCACGCCGAGCACCGATCCGGGCGCGGGGTTTTCGGTGAGCAGGCTGCGCACGCCGTCCCGGTAACCCTCGTATTCGCTCTGAAGCTTGAGAAGAAAACGAAGGGTCGATTCGAGACTCTCCCGTTTCCCCTGGTGGAGCACCAGGCTCTCCCCCACTTCGTTTCGCCTCGCCCGGGTCCTCTCCAGGTTCTCCTCCGCGCCATTCCGCTCGGCGCGCAGCCGCTGCGCGTCCGTCGATGCGCGCTCGAAGGCCTCCTCCGCCTCGGCGGAACGCACCGACAGGCCGCGTTCCTCCTCCTCCAGGGAGCCGATCCGCGTTTCCAGCTCGCCGCCGCGCTCCGTCAGGTCGTGCAGCTGCGTCTCCAGGTTCCCCAGAACGTTCCGCTTCTCCGACTCCCCCCGGAAAAGATCGAGGGTGATCTGCTTACGCTCGAGGAGCTGCTTCTTGGCGCGTCCGACGCGCTCCTGGAGGATGGAGTTCTCCCCGCGCTTCGTCTCCAATTCCCCCTCGAACCGGCGGATCTCCCGGGTGGCCTCCTCCTCTTCCTCCGACTTCTTCCAGTGCAGCTCCACCGTCTCCCGGATCCGCTGGTTCCGCTCCTCGATCTCCCGCTCGATCCGCTCCTGCCTCTCGTGGAGTCCTTTCTCCCTCTCGCCGAGAACGAGCGACTCGCTCTGGATCTTCTCGATCCGTCCTTCCGTCTCGTCCAGCGCCTCCTGCGCCCCCTTCAGCTCTTCCTCCCTCTCCCGGAGTCCGAGCCGGTGAGATTCGATCTCCGCCTCCACGCCCGCCACCCGGCCGGACGAGGATTGCATCTTCCGCGACGCCTCTTCACGCAGGCGGTTCCTCTCCGTCTCCTCCCCGCGGAGCCGCCGCAGCTCCAGCACGCCGGTCCGGCGAATCAGGTCGCGCATCTCCGCGGTCAACTCGTTGTGCCTCTGCGCCTTTCCGATCTGACGCTTGAGCGAGCGGACCCTCTTCTCCACCTCCGAAACGATGTCCCGGATGCGAAGCAGATCGTTCTCGGTGGCGTCCAGCTTGCGGACGGCGATCTTCTCCTGGGTCTTGTACTTCATGATCCCCGCCGCCTCCTCCAGCATGAAGCGGAGGTTGGCGGAGGTGTTGTTCAAGAGGTTGTCGACCATGTTTCGTTCGAGGAGCGTGTAGGAGGAGTTCCCGAGACCGGTGTCCATGAAGAGATTCTTCACGTCCTTCAGACGACAGGGACTCTTGTTGATCAGGTACTCGCTGACGCCGGACCGATAGACCCGGCGGGTCACGCGGATCTCGGAATAGTCGATGGGGAACATGTGGCTGGCGTTGGAGATGGTGAGGGAAACCTCGGCCATGCCGAGAGGCTTCCGGTTGCGCGTACCGTTGAAGATGACGTCGTCCATGGTCTCGCCCCGGAGGAGACGGGCGTTCTGCTCCCCCAGAACCCAACGGATGGCGTCGCTGATGTTGGACTTGCCGCAGCCGTTCGGGCCGATCACGCCGGTGAGGCCCTCGCCGAACTCGACTTGCAATTTATTCATAAAGGACTTGAAACCGAAGATTTCAAGTTTTTTGAGATACATCGGTGCCTCCACCGCCCCGCGACGCGGGACGCCCTACCCGTCCAAACGGACCACGAGAACGTAGTCGAGACCGAATCGCGCCTTCGCCTCCTCGGCGTGGGCCCGCGCCTCCCGCGAACCGGCGAAACGCCCGAGGACGATTCGGTACCAGGTCCCCTTTCCGGGGATGGGCTTTTCCACGATCTCCACCGTCTCTCCCCCATCGAGGAAGCGAACGCTCGCGCGCTCCGCGTCCTCCCGGGTCGGGAAAGACTCCACGTGCACGCCGAAAACGGGACCTTCGGCGCCTCTCTCCGCCGGCGGCGGCGCGGCGGGGGGCGGCGCGGCCGCCCGCTCTCCGGGCGTCTGGGCCGGTCGCTCCTCCGGAACGGGCGCGGCGGAAACGGCCTCGCTTTCCACCGCGTCCTCCTCGCCGCCGCCGGCGGGAACACCCTCATCCGCGCCCTCCGCCTCTCCCGGCGTCTCCTCTTCCGCTCCGGCGACGGGCGTCTCCTCCGTACCGTCGGTCTCCCCGCCGGTTCCCTCCGCCGCCTCGGGAAGAGCCCGCCGTTCCGTCTCGTCCCGCGCCGGCGCGACTTCGGCGGATCTCTCCGCGACGACTCCCTCGCCCCGCTCCGCGTCCCCCCGGCGGTTCAAATAGAAATAGGAGAGGACAAAGCCGATGACCACGCAGACGACGGCGAAGATTCCGATGGTCCTCCACACCGGAATCCGCGTCCCCTCGGCACGATCCTCCGCTTCCGGCGGCGACGAGATCGCCTCGGAGGCCGCGCCGGCGTCCGTCCCTTCCTCCTCCAACACGATCTCGATCACCTTCGCCGTATCGGGCGATTCCGGACGGGCCGGCGCGTCCGCCGCGCCTTTCCGAACGAGAAGGGCGCGATCGCATTTCGCGAGAAGCGGGGATTCCCCCCCCTCTCCATCACGGATCGGCCCGACCAGGATCGTCAGAGCCGCTTCGGCGCGCATCGCACGGAGCGCCTCTTCCGCCTCCTCGGAATCCCAGAACTTCTCCGGCTCGGGAGGGGGCGATCCGATGTTCACCACCCGGATCCTCTCGTCCCTGGTCTTGTGGATCGCCGCCTGAAGGGAGGCGCCCCAGAGGACCACGTCGGCCAAGCCCTCTTCGGGCTGATAGGGGAAAGGCTTGCCGAGCGCCGGAGACGGGAAAGAGGCGTCCACCAAGAGAACGTCCATCCCTCGGGAGGCGGCGCGCCGGGCGAGGGCGACCGCCGCGAGTCCCGCGTCCCTTCCGGATCCCCCGTCGGAAACGAAGAGGAGCCGCGGAAGCCCGGCGGGACGGTCCATCCGGTCGAGAAGGTCGTCGAAGAACGCCTCCGCCTCCGGAACGAAGGGGAGATCGACGGGAACGGGGCGATCTCCCGCCGGCCCGGAAAGAACCACGCTCACCGGGCCATCGAAAGGCGTCGGAGAGGCGCCGTCGACTCTGCCGCTCATACGACCTCCCCCCTCCGTCCCCCACCCGCGGCGATACGGACGATCGTGTCGGCCACCACGGCGATCTCCTCGGGGAAAAGCGTCCTCGGATCGATCCGGATCCGGTCCTCGCGCACACGCGCGACGATCGGAGGATCCGCGCCGCGCAGGGCGGCGGCGACCGCCTCGGGACGCATGCCGTCGATGGATATCGCGAGCAGAACGGTGGGTATGGGCGGCTGGCCGATCGCCCCTCCGCCCGCCTCCGATTCTCCTTCCACGATCTCCGTATGGACGGCATCGCCCGCGCGCCTCAGGATCGATCCGCGCAGGGTTTCCACATCCTTTTGGATATCACGAAGGGGACGTGAGATCAAACGCAAAACCGGCACGTTTTCGACCACCCGGTCCGGATCGAGGTAGGCGGTGAGGGTCGCCTCCAGAAGGGCGAGCGTGATCTTGTCGACCCGGACCGCCCGCATCATCGGCGCCTTCCGGACTCGATCCACAACCTCCCGTTTTCCCAGGATGATCCCCGCCTGCACCGCGCCGAGGAGTTTGTCGCCGCTCATGGTGATCAATGCGGCGCCGCTCCCCAGTTCCTCCGGAGCGGTCGGTTCCCCGCCGGGGCCGGTGCGGGCGAAGGCGCCGCTTCCGAGATCGTAGAGGAGGGGGATTCCTCTCTCGGCGCCGATCCGGACCAACTCGTCGGCCGCGACGGCGGCGGTGAAACCCTCGACCCGGAAATTAGAAAGGTGAACCTTCATGAGGAGGGCGGTCTTGTCGTCCAGGGCGCGCCGGTAATCCTCCGGATGGGTTCGGTTGGTCGTCCCCACCTCGCAGAGAATCGCACCGCTCGCCTGCATGATCTCCGGCAGCCGGAAACTCCCGCCGATTTCGATCAACTCGCCGCGGGAGACCACCACCTTCCTGCCGAAGGCGAGAGCGTTCAGCGACACCAGCACGGCGGCGGCGTTGTTGTTGGTCACCAGCGCCGCCTCGGCGCCGGTGAGACGGCGGAGGAGCGCCTCGGCGTGGACCATACGCGATCCCCGCGCCCCTCGCTCCAGATCGTACTCCAGGTTGGAATACCGCGTCGCCACTTCCCGCGCGCGCTCGAACGCCTCCGGCGCGACCGGCGCCCGCCCCAGATTGGTATGAATCACGATGCCGGTGGCGTTGATCACCCGCCCGAGGGATGGGCGGAGCAGTCTTCGCGCCTCCTCTCGGGCGCGGGCGGCGTAGGTCCCCGCCGCCGCCAGTTCCGCCCCGGCGGGCGCCTCCCCGCCGCGGATCCTCTCCCGCATCCGCTCCACGGCGAGACGAACCGCCTCCACCGCCACCGCCCGCGGCACCCCCTCGAGGGCGCGCCCCACCTCGGGGTCCGCGAGCAGCTTCTCCACCGACGGGAGAACGCGAAAAAGAGGAGAACGATCCTCGTCCATCGACTTCTTCCTTCCGGGCGGCCCGGCCGTCCGAGGTTCAAGCTAGCAGAGGCCGGAGCCGGCCTTCAACCGTGCACCTTCGCGGGGGTGATCTCCTTCTGGGCCTGGTAGCGCCCCGCCTTGTCCCGGTACGAGACCTCGCACACTTCGTCGCTCTCGAAGAACAGGATCTGGGCGATCCCCTCGTTGGCGTAGATCCGCGCCGGAAGGGGCGACGTATTGGAGATCTCCAGTGTGGCGAACCCCTCCCACTCCGGCTCGAAGGGAGTCACGTTGACGATGATTCCGCAGCGGGCGTATGTCGACTTGCCGACGCAGACCGTGATCACCCCGCGCGGAATCTTGAAGTACTCCAGCGTGCGCGCCAGCACGAAGGAATTGGGCGGGATCACGCATATGTCCCCCCGGAATTCGCGGAAACGCTCCGGGGCGATCGCCTTGGGATCCACCTCCGAGCCGTACACGTCCGGGAAGATCTTGAATTCGTCGGCGAGACGGATGTCGTAGCCGTACGAGGAAAGCCCGTAGGAGATGACCCCCGGGCGCGCCTTCCCCTCCTCGAAGGGGCGGATCATCTCCGCCTCGAGCGCCATCCGGCGTATCCAGCGATCCGATTTCACAGACATGGCGTTCCTTTTCTTGGGAGCCCGGCGCCGGCGTCATCCGATCCGGAGACGGGCCGCTTCCTCTTTCGAGAGAGGCGCCGCGTCGACGCCCCATTCCCGCTCCCCGCGGGTGATCCGAACCGGAACGCGCGGGTCGTTTCGGCCGTCGCCGTAGCCGGCGGTGATCGCGGCGGCGAGGAGGAGATCCGAATCGCCGGGGCCGTCCAGCGCAAGCGTCACCGGACCGCGCGCCTCCGCCTCCAACCGCCAGCCCAGGTCGGCGTTCCGGTCGAGAAGGCGGCACTCCCCCGAGTCGCGGGCGACCACGGCGCGGCTCCGCGGCGAGAGGCGGAAGTGGCGCCCCAGCTGGAGCAGGTGGATCTCCCTAAGATCCGGCGCTTCCTCTTCGCCGCGGTGTTCCAGATAATCCCGCATCCGCGCGGCGAAGACCGGCTCGGTCAGGCAGCAACCACCCGCGGGGGACGGGTACTCGCCGATCTCCAAGCGCTCGGCGAGCGCCATCTGTTCTTTGCGCCCCCGGCCGGCGATCTCCAGCAGCCTCTCCCGGTCCACCCAACCCTCCCGCTCCGGCAAGGTCGGATCGAGTAGGCGCGCCGAGAGGGGCCGGAGAAGAAGCCCGTCCAAACCGCTCTCCTTCTCGATCATGCGCATGGCGTTTCTCTGCTGCGACATCGGCCGCTGGCCGATCACCTCGCCGGTGATCACGAAACGCGCTTCCCTCTCCCGCATCAGGCCCGCGGCGGCGCGGAGCATGTGGACCTTGCAGTCCAGGCAGGGATTGAATCCGGAGCCGTACCCGTGCCGGGGACGAACCAGCGTCTCCCAATACGCGGGGTAGAGATCCACCGTCTCGACGGCGAGCCCGATCCGGCGACCGGCGGCGACGGCGGCCGGCTCCTCTTCCGGAGCTTCCGGGTCGAGCACCCTCCGCGTGCCCGGACCGGGACAGACGCCGATATCGAAGTGGACGGCGATGACGTCGATCCCTTGGTCGCGAACGATCCGCGCCGCCAGGATCGAATCGAGGCCGCCCGAAAAAAGGGCGATCGCGCGGATCGGTTCGGTCGACATTCGGTCCATCCTTCCCGAATGAAAGCGGGGGCGGACCGCCCGGTCCGCCCCCGTGAAAACGCCCGCGCGCCGGTCGCCCGGCGTCACGCCGCTAGAGGCGGTCGATGATCGCGTCGGTCATTTGACCGGTCGACGCGGCCCCCGCGCCCAACGCCTCCGGGCCTCCGTGGAGGCGGGCCATGTCGTAGGTGCGGACCTTCCCCTCTTTCACGACCGCCGCTACGGCGCCGCGGATTCGCTCGGCCCTCTCGGTGTCGCCCAGATGATCGAGCATCATGCAGGCGGAGAGGATCATCGCGATCGGATTCACGATGGACGGCTCCAGCGCCGCGTATTTCGGCGCCGACCCGTGGGTCGGTTCGAAGATGGAGACCCCGCGGCCCAGGTTGGCGCTGCAGGCGAACCCGAGGCCGCCCACCAAACCGGCGAAGCCGTCGGAGACGATGTCGCCGAACATGTTTCCCGACACGAGGACGCCGTAGTCCTCCGGGTTTTTGGTCAACCACATCATTTGGGCATCAATGTTCGTCTCCCAAAGCTCGATGCCCGGGAAAGAGGAGTGGATCTCCCGGCCCACCGCCCGGAGCATGCCGGAGGTTTCGCGAATCACGTTCGGCTTCTCGCAGATGGTGACGCTTTTATAGCCGAACTTCTTCGCGTACTCGAAAGCGGCGCGCACGATCCTCACGCAGGCCCCGCGCGTGAAGATCCGGGTGGAAACCGCCAGTTCCGCCTTCGGCGCGCTCGCGAACTGTTTCATTTTCGGGTGAGTCATCAGGGCGTCGTAAACCTGCTGCGGCGGATCGGTCCACTCCACGCCGCCGTAAAGACCCTCCGTGTTCTGCCGGAAGATCACCGCGTCCACCTTCGGCTCCTCGTAGCCGCCGCCCGACGTGCGGCGCACGAAGTTGAGGGGATTCCCCTCGAAGGAACGGCAGGGACGGATGCAGATATCCAGATCGAAGTGCTGCCGGAGCCGCACGATGGGACTGTAGTAGACGAAACCCTTGTCCCGGAGGGACGGGTCGAGTTCCGCCGCCGCCTTGTCCTTCGGTTTGGAGGTGATGGCGCCGAAGAGGCCGACGCCGTGCTTCTCCAGTAAATCGATGGTGCGGTCCGGAAGGGGGTTCCCCTCTTTGCGCCAGAACTCCCAGCCGATGTCGGCGTGCACGTATTCCGCGTCGAAACCCACGGCGTCCAACACGCGGATCGACTCGTCCAACACGATCTTTCCGATGCCGTCCCCCGGCATCGACACGATGGTTCGCTTCATGTGTGTTTGCCCCCTCTATCATCCGCGGACGCGGCGCCCGGGCCGGTCCGATAGCGGTTTTTCACGTAGACCGGTCTATCCTAACCGAAAAGGAGAGAACGGAAAAGGGAATCCGGAGACGGGAGACGCGCCGCCGTTGACGATCCGGCGCGGAGGGTGCTAGCGTGACCCCATGAAGCCGTGGAAAACGCCGCCGCCGCTCTTCCTCCTCCCGCTCCTCCTGCTCGCCGCCTGCGGCGGACCGCCGCCCGAACCGGACCTGGACCGTCTCTACAGGGCGCTCGTCGACCGGCCGGCGGAATTCGACCGTGACTGCCTGTTGGGGAAGAGAATCGTGATCGACCCGGGACACGGCGGCGATTTCAGCGGCGCCGTCGGGGCCGGCGGGATGGCGGAGAAGGACGCCAACCTGGGCGTCGCCCTCTATCTGTGGGGGCTCCTGACCGAGGCGGGAGCGGACGCGCGGCTCACACGAGCCGCCGACCGGGATTTCGCCGGCGGCGACACCACCGCCGCCGCCCTCGAAAAGGACCTGGCGGCGCGCATCGCCTTCGCCGACTCTCTTCGTCCCCACCTCTTCCTCTCGATCCACCACAACGCGGCGGCGGATACGAACCGTTCCCGGAACCGCGTGGAGACGTATTACAGGGAAGGGGACGAGGCATCGGAGGACGCGGCGCGCCGGATTCACGCCGCGTTGGCGCGCAACCTGGGGATCGTGGATGGGGAGGCGCGCGCCGGCAACTACGCCGTTCTCCGGAACGCGCGCTGGACGGCGGTACTCGGCGAGCCTTCCTACCTCTCCCACCCGCCGGTCGAGAAGAAGCTGGCGCTCGCGGAGAAACAGCGGCTCGAGGCGGAGGCGTACTTCCTCGGCATCGTCGACTACTTCCGCCGGGGCGTCCCGGAAACGCGGATCGACGCTCCCGCCGGAACGATCCGCCTGCCCGGCGACTTCTTCTTCAGCGGCTCCGCGCTGGATGAGACGGGTCACGCGGGCGTCGATCCCTCGTCGGTGCGGGTTCTTCTCGACGGCCGGCGTTTGGAGACGCGTTTCGATCCGGCGGCCGGGTCGGTTCGCGCGGCGCTCCCCGCCCTGCTCGCGGCGGGACCGCACCGCGTCACGCTCCACGCCCGCAACCGGGAAGGGAACGCCGCTGCGCTCGGGGAAAGGGTTTTCGTCGTGGATCCTCCGCCGGCGCGGGCGACCGTCTCCGGATTGCGCGCGCCGGGAGAGAAGACGGTCCACCTCCTCGTCCGCCTGGAGGACCACCGCGGTCTTCCGGCCGCCGAGGGGAAGAGGGTCACGGTCGAGGGGGCCGGTCCGGCGGCGGCGGGGACCGCGCGGGGGGGTGTGATCTCCCTCGCCGCGGCGCCGGACTCTCTTCCGGCGGTTCTTCGCGTTCGCGGGGAGGAGTTCGATCTCCGCGCACCGCTGGAGGAGTCCGACCTGGAATCCCCCGCGGCCCTCCTCTTCGTCCTCGGGCCCGATGGGGAACCGGCGGCGGGAACCGTGGTTTGGATCGGCGACTCCCTCGCCGGAACGACCGGCCCGGACGGATGGCTCGGTCTCGCCCGGGCGCCCGCGTCGGGGATGGGGGCGCGCGTCGAGGGGACCGGACTCCCATGCGCCCGCTTCGCCGCGTCGGGCACCGCGATCGACACGCTCCGTATCGCCGGACCTCCGCCCCCACTCGACCGGCTCGCCGTGCTGATCGACCCCGCCGGGCGCGGTGACGACGGCGCGCGCCCCTCCTCCGCGATCCTTCTCGCCGCCGCCCGTGATATCGAGGAGATCCTGCGCTTTTGGGGCGCCCTTCCTTCCCTCACGCGGGAAGGAGCGCTCCCCGTTCCCGAAGAGCGAAGAATCCCCCTCGCCCGGTCAAGGGGGGCGGACTACTGGATCACACTCGACACGGGATCGGATTACGAAGTCCGCCACCATCCGGGAAGCCGCCGGGGGGAACCACTCGCCCGATCGGTCGCCGCGGAGATGGAGCGTCTTCTCGGGCGGCCGGTTCCGGCGCGGCCGGCGGCGGATCGTGTGTTACGCGAAACCCCCTGCCCGGCGCTCCGCATTCTCCTTCCTCCCCCGGGCGAAGAGAATCCCGGCGGACGGGCGCTCCTCCGCTGCGTCGCGGCGGCGATCGCCGAGGGGATCCGCCTCCGGCTCGACCCTTCTCCCGAAACGCGCCCCACGCTCCTCTTCCCCGGACTCGCCGGGGGAGACGGAATCCGCGTCGACGACAGGGTCTCCTTCGGCCCCGGCCGGACGGACGTCCTCCGGG
Organism: Candidatus Eisenbacteria bacterium; assembly: GCA_016930695.1. Classification (NCBI taxonomy): domain Bacteria; phylum Candidatus Eiseniibacteriota; species Candidatus Eiseniibacteriota bacterium. The sequence goes on along the minus strand of JAFGGD010000057.1, from coordinate 9,793 downwards.
TCGTCCTTCCCGGTCCGGGCGAATGGATGCTTCGCATCCGAAGGGACGGCGCCTGGGAAACGCGCGTCGTCGAAACCCAGCCCGGCGCCGAGATCCTCGTTCCTTGACGTGCCCGGCCGGAAAAGAGGCGGAAGAGCGGCGAAGAAAAGACCTCTCGAGGAAACAACGAAAGCGCTTCGGTTCTTAAGGGGCGATGTTGCCGAAATCTTCCGGCGGAAGGTTGCGGAGGAAATCCCGAATCTGGTCCTTCTTCTTCTCCTCGTCCGCCTCGGTCCCCTCCAGGCCGGGCTGGAAAAGCTCCTCGGAGACGAAGATCGGGGAATGCGCGCGGAGCGCGAGGGCGATCGAGTCGGAGGGACGGGCGTCCACGCCGATCACATCGTTGTCGCGTGTGATGAGGATCCGAGCGAAGAAGGTGCCGTCCTTCAGGTCGGTGATGAGGATCTTGCGGATCGTCCCCTTGAGGCCCTCGATGACGGTTCGGAGGAGATCGTGCGTGAGAGGTCTCTGGAACTTCTTCCCCGCCAGCTCCATGGCGATGGAGTTCGCCTCCGGCGCTCCGATCCAAATGGGGAGTACACGGGTGCCTCCCAGTTCCTGGAGCAGAACCACCGGCGACCGGCTGCGCTCATCCAGCGCAAGCCCGCTGACCTTCACTTCCACCAACTCCGACAAGTGCTTTTCCTTATTCTGTTTAGCCTGGGGGAGTTTCCTGCTTTCGGAAGGTAATCGATCCCAAAGGGAAAGTCAAGACGGCGGCGGTGAACGCTCCGGAACAAAAGAGGCCGGCGCCCGTGGGACGCCGGCCCGGTTGCGCGTATCCGCTTCGCCCCGATCGTATTCGCCCCTCCGCCTCAGTCCTCGTTGAACTCCGGCGGCGTACCGCCCATGTTCTGCAGCATCCAGGTGGCGGAATCGATCAGTTCCTGCTTGCATCCGTCGCCGCCCCGGGCCAGCACCTTCTCGAAAGCCTCGCGGGCTCGATCGAAGTTGTGGAGTTCCTCGGAGTAGACGAAACCGATCATGAATTGGGCTTCGCAGGCGTAAGGGTCATCCGGATGATTCCGGACGATCTCGTCGTAATACTTGATCCTCTGCAGCGGATCGGTGGCGTTCTGAGCGAGCTGAAAGATCTTGGCCGCTTGACGATCCTCGTCCAGCTCTTCCGACTCCACCACCTGCGTCGGGTCCTTCAGGATGCGGGAGCCGTACTTCTCATGCAGTTCCTTCACCTTCGCCTTGCGGACCTCCTCGGCGAATGCGCTCGCGTAGTTTCGCCGGATCGTCTCCTGCACCTTTTCGAAAGGCATCACCGCCTCCGCGTTCCTCTGCTCCACGGTGAAGACGTGATACCCCTTCGGCCCCTTGATCACCGGCGAAATGGTGCCGATGGTGAGGGTGTCGATGCACCGGCTCAGCTCGGCGGAGGTGCCGACGAGCGGAATAATGGAGGCGTTCTTCTGGACCGGGCCGATGCGGCCGTTCCTTTTCTTCGTGGGTAAATCGGTGCAGTATTTGCCCACGACGTGTTCCCAGGTCGCCCCATCCAACAGCATCCGCCGGACCCGCGCGGCGGTCTCCTCGGATTCGACCACCACCTGGCGAACCTCCGATTCCTCGGGCCGGGTAAAGAGATCCATGTGCTCGTCGTAGTAGTCGCGCATGTCCTCTTCGGTCATCTGCGTGTAGGGGACGACCTCCCGGTTGTAGTAAGCCTGGATCAACACGCGTCGTCTCGCGGAATCGATCTGTCGCTTGACCTCCGGGTTCTTCTCCAGATCCTGCTCCTCGGCGGCGAGCAGAAAAGCCTCCTCGTCCATCAAGCCCTCGATCAGCTTTTTTCGCCCCTCCGGCCCGACGAATTCCCCTTGAATCCTCTGAGGCATCTCGGCAAGACGGCGGTCCACGTCCCTCGTGGTGATGGAACGGTCGCCGATGACGGCGACGACTTCACCGTCCCCACCCGACCCGCCGCAGGCGAGAACGAACAGGGAAACCGGCAGAAGAAGGGCGGCAAATCGCCTCATGGCATTTACTCCTTGTTCGGCGGGTTCCGGTCTACTTCTTGACGACCCAAACCTTGATCGCGCAGTCCACGTCTTTGTGTAGCTTGATCGGTACCGTATACACACCCAGACTCTTGAGCGGTTCGTCGAGCAGTATCCGCTTCCGGTCGATGGCGAATCCCTGCGCCTTCAGAAGCTCCTCGATGTCATGGGCGGTGACGGAACCGAAAAGCCGGTCTTCTTCGCCGACCTGGACGGCCGCCGTGACCGAGACCTTTTTCAGCCGGTCGCCGAGCCGGTCCGCCTGACGCAGCGTCTTGTTCTCGCGCACGCTGCGGAGCTTCTCCTCCTCGTCGAACATCCGCTCGTTCCCGGGATTCGCCTCAACCGCGAAACCCTTGGGAATCAAGAAGTTACGGGCATATCCCCGGGCAACGTTCACCCGATCCCCGCGCCCGCCCAGACTCTCCACCTCTTCCCGCAGAATCACTTTCATGAGTCACGCCCCTCGCTTTCCCTTTTTTGGGGTCCACCGTCCACCGATTCGAGGTGGCGGAAATCGACCCACGCGTCGATCAGCCCGGCGCCGATGGTCATGATCAGAAAGAGAGGGAAGACCAAAAGCGCCGATGCGGTGAAAAAGACGACTTGTATCGGAACGGAAATCCTCCTGCTCCGGAACTGCCAGATCAACACCGCCAGACCGTCGATCCAAAAGACGGCGGCGGAGAAACAGAGCAGGTTCGCGCCGGTCTCGCCGACGGGTGATCCTCCGATCAGCACGCCGGCGAGACCCGCCGCGAAAACCCACACCAACCCGAAGGGGACGCGCCAGTACCGGAACGGCGCGATCCGCCTCGTTTCAAGACCGTAACGGGCGAGAAGCCCCGTGGTGATCCTGTAGAGAACGGTCGTGAAGGCGGCCAGGATCAGGAACCCGACGGCCGGCTCGACAGCCGTCGCCGCGTGGCCGACCCGGCGAACCGTCCCCTCCCATTCCTTCAGCACCGCCTCTTCCGTGCCCAACTCCCGGTATAACTCGATCGTCCGAACGACGTTTCTCTCCGCCTCCGCCTCCCGCTCCGCCCGCGTCTCCGGGTGGAGAAAGAAAGGGAGCGAAGCGAGCAGGAAGGGGAGCGTCGCTTCGAAAACCACCCGTACCGGCTTTCCCCCCCGTAGAATGCCCCGCGCTAAAAGCAGGGCCGAAAGCCCGAGCGGGAGCGCGATCCGCAACAGAGGCGCGGGGTCGCGGGTGAGGGCGAGGAGGATCAGCAGACCGGCTCCGATCGCCCAGACCGCCCGAGTGGGGCGGATCCGATAGAGCAGAACGAGCACGGGCGGACCGGCCAGTCTCCCGAGCAACTCGGGGAACGCACCGATCCCGGACCCGGCCACGAGGACCGCCCCGGCTCCGAAAAGAATCCAGGAGCCGGGTAAGGGGCGGGTAACCCCGAAGCCCGTCATCGCCCTCTCTCCGCCGAAATCACTCGCCGAGGTACGGAATCAGCGCCACCTGTCTCGCCCGCTTGATCGCCGTGGTCAGCATCCTCTGGTGGCGGGCACAGGTTCCGGAAATCCGCCGGGGCACGATCTTCCCCCGGTCGGTAATGAAACGGCGCAATCGTCTCTCGTCCTTGTAATCGATCTCTTTGATCCGGTCCACGCAGAACCGGCAGACCTTGCGTCGGCCTCGTCGGTCGTCGCCTCGAGGTCTCGCCATAACGATCTTTCCTCCTGTGCGAGAATCTCTCGCGACGGGCGCCAAGAGGCGCCCGCGGCCGTGTTGTACGGTTTCGGTCCCACCCGGCCGGCGGGACCCCGTCTCTAGAACGGGATGTCGTCGTCCGAGTCGCCGGGGAAATCGCCGCCCGAATCGGCGGACGGACCGCTCGAATCGGCGGGGGGACCGCCCGGCGATGACGAATCCCGACGATCGAGGTTCTGCACGCTGTTGGCGTTCACCTCGATCGTGGTTCTCTTCTGTCCGTCCTGTGTCTCCCAGGAACGGCTCTGGAGCCGCCCCTCGACGAGCACCGCGCTCCCTTTTTTCAGGACCTGGGAAAGCCGTTCCGCCGTCTTCTGCCAGGCCACGGCGTTCACGAAGCAGGTGTCGTCCCGCCACTCGCCGCCCTGGTCCTGGTAACGCCGGTTCACGGCCAACCGCATGTTGAGCACCGCGGCGCCCGAGGGGGTATATCGAATCTCCGGATCCTGAGTGAGCCTACCGATCAGGAGAACTTTGTTCAGCGTACCCAGCCGTACGTCCGCCATCTGGTTTTCTCCTTTCCTTCGCTCCCGCCGGGATCGACCCCGCCGGGGGCTTTCTTATGGACCGGTCGTCGCTCTCCCAGGATGAGCGTGCGGCAGCGGCCTTTCGGCCGGCGTATCCGCCGCGTGAAGGGTTCGGGTCTTACTCGGTTCCCTCTTTCGGCTTCTCCGGCTCCTCCGCTTCCGCCTCCGCCTCGGCGCGGGGGGCCGGTTCCGGCTCCTCCGTCTCGGCCTCGGCGCCGGCCGCATCGGCTTGCTCGGAGGGCGCTTCCGCCGTTTCCGGAACGGCGGCGGTCTCCGCGGGGACTTCTTCCGCCGGAGTCTCCGCCTCCTGCGCGCGCGGCGCGACGGGTTCCGCCTCCGCGGCGTGAGGCGGGGCCGAAGCGGCCGCGGTAGCCACTTCTTCCACCGCTACGGTCGGTCCCTCGGGGAACTTGTCCTTGCGGAGAACGATGTGACGGAGTACCGATTCGTTGAGACGCAGAGAGCGTTGCAGCGGTGCGATCAGTTTCGGTTCCGCCTGGAAATGAAACACCGTGTAGTAACCGTCTTGGTTCCGCATGATCTCGTAGGCGAGGTGTCTCTTCCCCATCCTCTCGATGCTGTGAATCTCGCCCTTGCCCGTCTCGATCGCTTTCTGGAATTTGGAGATCTGTTCCTCGATCTCCTGGCCTTCCAGACGGCCACCGTAAACAACCATGGATTCGTAAATCGCCAACCGACCGAACCTCCTTCTACGAATACCGCATGAAAATGGGGGCGAGCACCAACGAGACCACCGACATCAGTTTGATCAGGATGTTCAGCGAAGGACCGGAAGTGTCCTTAAAGGGGTCTCCTACGGTGTCCCCCACCACGGCCGCCTTGTGGGCATCCGAACCCTTGCCCCCGAAGGCGCCCGACTCGATGTGCTTTTTCGCGTTGTCCCAGGCGCCGCCGGCGTTGGCCATGAATATGGCGAGCACCACACCGGAAGCGGTCACCCCGGCGAGCAGGCCTCCCAGGGCGCGCACGTCCAGCAGGCCCACCACCACCGGCGTGATTACCGCCAGCAGGCCCGGAACGATCATCTCACGAATCGCGCCGGCGGTCGAGATGTCCACACAGCGCGCGTAATCCGCCGTCGCGTTCCCTTCCATAAGACCCGGGATCTCCCGGAACTGGCGGCGCACCTCCTCGATCATTCGAAACGCCGCCTTCCCGACGGCGCGGATCGACATGGAGGAGAAGAGGAAAGGCATCATGGCGCCCACCAGCAACCCCGCGGTCACCTTCGGCTCGAGTACGTTCAAGCCCTCCGCCTGGAGACCGACCCGCATGCTGAAGGCGCTGAAAAGGGCGAGCGCGGTGAGCGCCGCCGAACCGATGGCGAAGCCCTTGCCGATGGCGGCGGTGGTGTTCCCCACCGCGTCCAGTTTATCCGTCCGCGCCCGGACCTCGGCGCCGAGATGAGCCATCTCGGCGATACCGCCCGCGTTGTCCGCGATCGGCCCGTAGGCGTCCACCGCCAGCTGGATGCCGATGGTGGAGAGCATGCCGAGCGCCGCCAGCGCGATCCCGTAAAGCCCCGCCTGGTTGTGGGCGACGATGATGGCGCCGGCGATCACCAGCACCGGAAGGGCGGTGGAACGGAGCCCCACGGCGATACCGCCGATCACGTTGGTCGCCGCGCCCGTCTGGCTGTCTTTGGCGATGCCCCGCGCCGGACCGCGCGCCTCGGACGTGTAGTACTCGGTGATCAGCCCGACCAGGATCCCGGCGACGAGCCCCGCCACGGTCGCCAGAAATACGCCCATCATCACGTCCGGCGGCAGTGTCGCGCGAATCAGAAAGAAGGAGACGACCAGCATCAGCGCTCCTGCGCCGAAGGTGCCCAGGTTGAGCGCCGCCTGCGGATTCCCCCCCTCCCGGGTGCGGACGAAGAAAGTACCCAGGATGGAGACGATAATGCCCGCTCCGGCGAGCGCCAACGGGAGGAAGACCGCGTTGGAGCCGCCGGCGAAGCCGACGCCGAGGATCATCCCGCCGACGATGCTCCCGACGTAGGACTCGAAGAGGTCGGCGCCCATACCGGCAACGTCCCCTACGTTGTCCCCCACGTTGTCGGCGATCACCGCCGGGTTGCGCGGATCGTCCTCGGGGATCCCCGCCTCCACCTTGCCGACCAGGTCGGCGCCCACGTCCGCGGCCTTGGTGTAGATGCCGCCGCCGACGCGCGCGAAGAGGGCGATGGAGCTGGCGCCGAGGGAGAACCCGGAGAGCACCTGGAGGATGCGATCCATGCTCCAACCCGCCTGCCCGTGGAAAAGGTACAGATAGAGAATGAAGAGCCCCGAGAGGCCGATGATGGCGAGTCCCACAACGGAGAGCCCCATCACGGTTCCGCCGGAGAAGGCGACCGAGAGCGCCTGCGCGAGCCCCGTGCGCGCCGCCTGGGCGGTTCGCACGTTGGCGTTGGTCGCGACGCGCATGCCGAAGAACCCGGCGAGCGCGGAGGCGAAGGCGCCGCAGACGAAGGAGAGCGCCACCAGAGGGTGGGTGTCCGATCCCCGGGAGAAGACGGCCAGAAGGACCGCCGCGACGACCACGAATATCGCGAGCACGCGATACTCACGGCCGAGAAAGGCCATCGCGCCGTCACGAGTGTAGGAGGCGATGGTCCGCATCTCCTCGGTCCCCGCGTCTTGCCGGTTCACCCATGCCGAGCGCCACAAGGCGAACAACAACGCGAGCACGCCCGCCGCCGGCAGAAGGAAAATCATTACGCTCATGACTTCGATGCCTCTCCTTCCTCGTGCCCTTCGGAAAGGGGTTGCGTACGGTTCCAGCGGTCCCTCGCCCGGGCGACTCCCTCCGTCACCCAGGTTCTCACGCAGAGAACCGCGAGGTCGATCATCCGCTCCGCCTCCTCCCGCTCCCCGGCGTCAAAGGAGTCCAGAACGTAATCGGCCAGGTCGACGCCGCCACCCGGAGATCCGACGCCGAGCCGAAGTCTCGGGAAGTCTTCCGTCCCGATCGATCGAATGATCGAGGCCAGACCCTTCTGGCCTCCGTCTCCTCCCCCGGAGCGGATACGGATCCTGCCGAGGGGCAAATGAACATCGTCGGACACCACGAGCATGTCCGACGGCGTCAGATCGAAATCCCCGATCAACCGGGCGACGGCGATACCGCTCCGGTTCATGAAAACGGTCGGCTCGACGAGCAGCGCCCGCCGCCCCCCGATCCGGCCGCCGATGAACCGATAAGTGTCCCGCCGTTCCAGGCGGGTCCCCTCGCCGGCAAGCGCCTCGATGACCCGGAAACCGACGTTGTGGCGCGTGTCCTCGTACTCGGACCCCACGTTGCCGAGACCGATCACCGCGAGCAAAGTTCCCTCCCGATCGGATCGGAGAAAACGGATCAGGAGGACTTTTCGGCCGATTCTCCCTCGGCCTTCTTCTCGGCGCCCTCTTCGCCCTCTTCGCCTTCGGCGCCCTCGGCCGCCTCGGCCGCCTCTTCGTCGGTCAGAGCCATCGTCCGCGGCGGGACGATCATGACGACCGTCACGTCCTCACGGGTGAGGATCTCTTCGTGTCCGTGGGCGAGTTCGCCGACCCGAACCGAGTCGCCGATCTCCATCTTGGACACATCGACGACGTAGCTCTCGGGAATCTCGAGGGGACGGCACCGGATGTCGACCTCGCGGACGTGCTGATCCATAATGCCGCCGTAGGTTTTCACGCCCGGCGATTCCCCGATCACGACCACCGGCACAGTCACGTTGTACTTCCGGTTCATGTCCACCTTGAGCAGGTCGCAGTGGACGATCTTGCGGGTCAACGGATCCCGTTGCACCTCGCGGATCACCGTCACCACGGGGTCCTTCTCCTCGTCCAGACGGAGATCGATGAGAAGGGTGGTTCCGTGACTCTTCTTGAGAACCGGATGGAGGTCGTCCATCTTGACCTGGATCCGCTTCGCCTCTTCACCGAAGCCGTACAGCACTCCGGGGACGACCCCTTCCGCCCGGAGCCGCTTGATGTCGCTTGGCCTCTCGGTCCGCCGAGAGATCGCTTGCAATTCCGCTCTCTGCATCGTTCGAACCCCCGGGAGGATCCGGCCTCCCGCGCGATACTCCGTGCCGCCCGAGGCCCGGAGAGATGAATGAACTCACTCCACGAACAGGGAACTGACCGACTCCTCACGGTGGATCCGGAGGATGGCCTCCCCGAGAAGCCCGGACACGCTCAGGGCCCGGATCTTCGCGCACTCGCGGCGGAGCGGGATCGTGTCGGATACCACGACCTCGCTGATCTCCGATTTTTCGAGGCGTTCCACCGCCGGACCGGAGAGAACCGGGTGGGTGCAGGAGGCGTAGATCGTACGCGCCCCCTCCTCTTTCAGCCGAGCCGCGGCCGCCACGATCGTGCCGGCGGTGTCGACGAGATCGTCCACGATCAGGACGTTCTTGTCCTTCACCGCGCCGATGACGTGGTACACCTCCGCCACGTTCGCGCGGGGGCGGCGTTTGTCGATGACGGCGAGACCCGCATGCAGGTGTTTGGCGTAGGCTCGCGCCATCTTCACGCTCCCGATGTCCGGCGCGACCACCACCAGATCGGAAATGTCGCGCTCCCGGTAGAACTCCACCAGCACCGGCGCCGCGTAGAGATGATCCACCGGAATGTCGAAGAAACCCTGGATCTGGCTGGAATGGAGATCCATCACCAGCACGCGATCCGCTCCCGACTCGGCGATCAGGTTGGCCACCACCTTCGCGGCGATCGCCACGCGCGGCCGGTCTTTCCTGTCCTGGCGGGCGTACCCGAAATACGGGATCACCGTCGTGACGCGCTTCGCCGATGCGCGCTTAAGCGCATCCACGATCAGGAGAAGCTCCAGCAGGTTTTCCGCCGGTGAAAATGTCGGCTGGACGATAAAGGCGTCCACGCCTCGGACGTTTTCCCCGATCATCACCGAGATCTCGCCATCGGCGAAACGTCCCAACTGTATTTTGCTCAGGCCCGTTCCGGCGGCCTTCGCGATTCTGCCGGCCAACTCCTGATGAGCCAGTCCCGAGAAGATCTTCATGCTGCCGTTCATGCCCCCCTCCGGACACACCGCGCCCTTTCCAGACACAGAACATAGAGTATATGGATCACGAATGGGCGGGTCAAGCAAAAGGAAGCCAAGCCGGAAAAGGAGTTACGGCTCCGCCTGGGAAGCGGGCTGAAACGAAGCGGCCCCCACCCGGCGAAAGGAACTCTACCGGAGTATCATCAAAAATTACAAGGGGTTAGTTTCAGCCGTCCGGTGCGTGGGACCTGTGGGGGCCAACTCTTCCGCCTCCTCCTCGGACGGACGGCGTGATCCTCTTCGGTGCCGGATACCTCCTCGCTTCGCTCGGAGAGAATCCGGGACCGAAGGGCCGAGCCATCCTCTCCGCTTCTTCCCCGGACGGACGGCGTGATCCTTCGAGGAGAAGGGGCGGGACGGGGGCCCCCACCTCTCGAGGTGCGTGAGAAATGGCCGCGCGA